>CAZZUU010000034.1:0-17873 GCA_964657275.1 uncultured Mucilaginibacter sp.
TCCTATAGCGTATTCCATTAATAAATCCCAGCCGATTATCCACGCTATTAATTCACCGAACGATGCATAGGCGTAAGTATAAGCGCTTCCCGCAACCGGTATCCGTGAAGCAAATTCGGCATAGCAAAGGGCAGAAAATCCGCAGGTAACAGCCGTAATGACAAATAATATGGTAACCCCGGGACCACCGTCAAATGCTGCTAAGCCTATGGTAGAAAATATACCGGCGCCCACTACTGCGGCAATACCCATCAAAGTGAGGTCCTTTACATTTAATTCTTTTTTTAAATGAGGGTCTGTTCCTCCGTGTTCAGCATCGCTGAAACCACTCGCAACATCAGCTAATATTTTTTCAATCGACTTTTTACGAAATATGCTATTCGCCATCGGTTAAATGTTTTCAGGTACCTATTTCAAACATAACCATTTTTTTGCATTCAATAAGGATATGCTTACTTTGCACGATGAATATAAGGATAAAAGACGTTTTACAGCAAATAAAGCCATTCTTTATCCTCTACCTCGTTTTGCTAAGCTGCTGTTTGATCGTAAAACTAACTTTCACTAAAGAGGAAATATATTTTGCTGTTAATGAGAGGTACAGCTACTGGGCAGATTTTATTGCGCCATATATCACTGATTTGGGTAATGGGTGGACCATAGTTGCGCTTTCGGCTTTTGCAACGTTGTTTAACTACCGTGTAGGGTTTTTGTTAATAACAACATTTTTAATTACTTCGCTATGGGTGCAAATAGTGAAATTTATTTTTGATGCGCCACGTCCCAGGTTATACTTTGAACATCAATTGAGCAGGCTCCATTTTGTAAAGGGTGTTCAACTTTTGAGCCATAACAGCTTTCCCTCGGGGCATACATTAACCGCTTTTGCCACCGGGACATTGATCACCTACCTGGTAAAAAATAAAAGCTGGAGCATATTGCTTATTATATATGGGGTAATGGTTGGCTTTTCGCGAATGTACCTGAGCGAGCATTTTTTTGAAGATGTGGTTGCCGGCTCCATACTCGGCGTGATAACCACCATATTCTGGATAACCTGGCTGGATAATAAAAAGTTCCTGCACTCACCAAAATGGAACAGGGGCCTGCTTAGTTTGCTGACTGACCGAACGGCCTAAGATTTATTATTCTTGCCCCTTTTTGTTATCACAACAAGCAATATTACAATAACAACTATCCCTATAAAGCCAAATACCGCTAATTTGATAACGTTCGATACGCCTTTTGATATTACAAGATACTGGTCTTTACGCAATAGTTGAGGAGATAATCGTATAGAGCCTGCAAATGCCCTAAACTCAGTTTTTACTATTTCAGCCCTGTTTTCAGGATACACATATTCAAATGTATAAGTTACTTGCTGCGTGTAAAGCAATATGAAATTCCTGAATTGGACATCACCATTTCCATCGTCGGTTTTTAAGGTAAAGTTTTTGGCCTTCAAGGCACCGATTGTTGTATCGCGAATATCTTGCGCGCTACTTCCGTTTGATTGCCCTTGTATACCTTTTATGTAGTTCTTTAAAACCTTATTCAGATCTTTTTCCTTTTTTAAAGGCGCGTTGTTGTCATTCACGGCTCGAATAACCACCATGTAGCCATATAGTCCATTCACAGAAAATACCTGCTGGTTTAACGTGTCTTTTTTCTGATACCCCGATGGTAGTGAAACGGTAACCAGGCTATCAATTTTTACCGGTTTAGTTAACTGGCCGAATGCCGCAGTTGTTAGTAGTAAAAGAAGTGAGCTTAAAATGATTTTTTTCATAGAACTGTTCAGAGATTTCGTCTCAAAAGTCCCGGGGCCGAACTAAAAACAAAACAAATTGAGGTTGATGAGTTGCGTATAGCTTATTATACATTCCAAACATGGTTTTGTTTCAATGTGCAACTTTGCAATAATCCCTACAACTTTTCCATTTCCCCCTTCACAAACTCCGCCAGTTCCTTCACATATGCGGCGCTGAAATCGAATTTTATACCAGCCGTCTCGTAAATCTCTTTTATCGTTTTTGTGTACCCCAGTTTTAAGGCATCCAAATATTGCTGCAAGCCTTTTTCAGGGTTTTCCTTGTAGTTTTTCCAAACCGCTATGGCGCCTAATTGCGCCATGCCATATTCAATATAATAAAAAGGAACCTCGAAAATATGCAGTTGCTTTTGCCAAAGATTAGCTTCTGCTTCGGGATGTTGGCTCCAGTCAACAAAGCCGGCGCCAAAAGGCTCGTATATCTTTATCCAGGCCTCTGTACGCTCTGCATCGGTGTGATCGGGGTTAGTGTATATCCAATGTTGAAACTGGTCTACAACGGCTACCCAGGGCAGTGTTTTCAATACGTCAAATAACTGATCGCGCTTGGCGCGTTTTAAATCTTCTTCGTTATCAAAGTAAACATCCCAGTTATCCATCGACATTAGTTCCATCGACATGGAAGCCAGCTCAGCCACTTCGCTCGGGCAATGTTTAAAATCATTCAGCTCCAGGTCGGCGGTAAGAAAAGTATGCACCGCATGTCCGCCTTCGTGAACCATGGTAGTCAGATCACGAAAAGTATTGGCTGAATTCATAAAAATAAACGGTGCGCCAGTTTCTGATAGCGGGTAATTGTAGCCGCCCGGCGCTTTTCCCTTGCGGCTTTCCACATCGAACAGGTTATTGTCCTTCATAATTTCCAGCCGCTCCCCCAAATATCGGTTGATATTGCTGAAACATTGTATAGATTTCTCTATCAGCTCATCGCCGCCGTTAAAAGGCTTTAGAGCAGGTTTGCCCGATATATCTACATCCATATCCCAAGGCTTCAACGTTTCCAGTTGCAATGCTTCCCTTCGTTTTTCTGCTTGTTCGCGCAATATGGGTACAATTTCTTTTTCAATAGCTTCGTGAAAGGCATAGCAATCCTGCGGCGTATAATCAAAGCGTCCCAATGCCTGGAACATGTAATCCCGGAAGTTCTCAAACTCGGCGTTCAAAGCAACCTTATGCCGCAATGCGCGCAGGTGATCGAAAAGCTGGTCTAATTGTTCCTTGTCCTGCAAACGACGGTTCGTTATCTTTTCCCAAACCTCCTGCCTTTTGCTCCTGTCCGTATCCTTTAAAAAAACGGATGCCTGCTCCAAAGTAAACTCCTTGTCGCCAATGTGTACCGACATGGAGCCGGTGATCGATTGATATTTTTGCTGCTCTACCTGTATCTCGGTTTGAATCGGTATATTTTCCTCCCTGAATAACTCCAGCGACTTTTTAACGCCGCGCAGGTAAATGAAATATTTTTCGCCGTCTAACTTATCCACCCATTCGCTGGCCACCAGTTTTTTATTCAGTTCATTGCTGTAAGGCGCAATTTTTGGTTCTATCTCTGTTGCAAAGTATTGGAAATTTTTCAGCAGTTCTTCGTTGGTGGTATCGCAGGTCATGCGGATATACCGCCAGGCAAAATTTTCTTCCAAAGCGGCTTCCAGTTCGCTGCGGTCGTGCAGCCAATGTTCCAGTTCTTCAACAGAATTTATTGGGCGGTCGCAAAGGTCTTTATACAGCGGTTCCAGGTTATCCCATTTAACCTCAAGGTCGGCTGGTATATATGTTCTTGTTTTTTTGTGGATCATGATTGTTCGATGTGCAGATATGCAAATGTGCAGATGTGCGGATGATAATCAAAACATTTGTAGAATAATTATTTGTGGAAATTGGAAAGGCGGGAAGATTGTAGCTATATTGAGTGCCTTTTCACAAATATTAAACAAAATGAATCCTATTAAAATGGATGGCGATCAAACGGAAATTCCTACAAGTAAGTTAAAAGTTACTTTGCTATTTTTTATTTCAATTGTCTTTGTTACTGGAGGAATTGAATTCATTATTCACCCGCAGACGTTCACTGATTCTGGTCTTTATCATCGACCCGGTTTTGAAATTTTGCTTGTTGGATATGTTTGCGTGATTTTTTTTGGAGCCGGTGCCGTTATTGCAATTGTAAAACTCTTATCTAATAAACCGGGATTATTAATAGATAATAAGGGCATTACCATTAATCCTGGTTCATTTTCAGAATCATTCATTGAATGGAGCAATATCGAAAGTTTCGTTATAAAGGATATTTATAGAACAAAGATAATAACGGTATATTTAAAGAACCCAAAACAGTTTATCAATAAAATAAACAATAGTTTTAAGAGAAAGATGGCATCATTTAGCTTGAAAACTTACGGAACGCCTATTAGTATAACCGCCAGTAGTTTAAAATGCAGTACAGATGAATTATATGCACTTTTAACTAATAGGTTAAATAAATAAAATTATAAGTTCATGAATCTTATAACCGAAGAATCTATAATGAAACATGGCATTGAAGTTGTTGGAACAAAAGAAAACTTTATAAGCTGGCTTCAAAAAGAAAACATCTTATTTGATAAAAATGCCCCCATCGAATTTAATGCATACCATCGAGGGCATTAAATTTATTGATGATAGGCTAACCGGAATAGAATACGGTGACAACGCCTAACTATATTTTTCTTTCGGACTTTACTGACTTTCCCGACTTTCGGACTACTTTACAGCATACAGCGTCTCTGACAACAACTTTATCCCCTCCTCATAACCAGTCGGCTTAAAATCAAAAGCTTTTTCGAACTTGGAGGAATCAAAAATATAATCATGATTATACTGGTAATACATCTCAACGGTTCCGCGGGTAGGTTTGCTGAATAAACCGAAAAGCTGCAGCATGAGTTTGTTAATGGCCATATAACCCGGTTTAACGCCAAATACCTTCGCTGCTATTTGGATGAATTCCTTTCCGGTCACGGGTGGCGGCGTAGGCATGTGCCATATTTGGTTATCGCTTTCGGGATGCTGACCAAGCAATGCCATCGCCTTTCCCGCATCGGGCACAAAAGTAAAGTTGTGTAAGCAGGCCGCGTTGCCCAGCCATTGTGCTTTTTGTTTGTTTGCATATTTATCAAGCACCATCATATCAACAAAGCTGTTTTTTGATTCCGCACCATAGAAATCAGCAGCGCGGGCAATGCTTGCTTTAATATTTCCAGCTTTAGCCTCATCCATCAATTGGGTTGCTATGCGGGCACGTACCTCGCCTTTTTTACTGATTGGATTATAAGGGGTATCTTCCGTCATCGGCCCATTCACCAAACCGTACATATATACGTTGTCGAAAAATATAAGCCGGGCCTGGTTTTCTTTTGCAACATTAATTGCATTTTGCATAATCACCGGCCATTGCTGCTGCCAGATGGTTTTATCGTACACCAGGCCGGCGCATAAATAGATCACCGATGAGCCTTTTGCAGCTTTCACTACTTCGTTATAATTTAACAGATTTGCTTTTCCCCAGCTTAAATTTTTAGCTGTAGTTTGGATAGGCCGGCGGCTTATCAGCTTAATAGTTTCTCCGCCTTGAATCAGTTGATTTGTGAGGGCATTCGCTACCGGGCCGCCCGCTCCTAATATAGTGTGCATGTTGTTTTCGTTTTGTGTGATACAAAGATAGATCGCCCTTGTAAATCAAAACGTTAACAAAAGATAAGAAATTGCGGTAGGCCCCACCTAAATCCTCCCCGGTAGGGAAGACTTCCAATTTGGTCCCACTCTTAAAATTATCGTAAAAATATTTTAAAGTCTCCCCATCCGGGGGAGATTTAGAGGGGGCCGGCTTTACGCGCTTTTCAGCATCCTTCTCCTGATCCGCGAAAGCGAAACCGGGGTAATGCCTAAAAATGTGGCAATATAATGCTGTGGAATGCGCTGAAGTATTTCCCTGCCGTTTTCAAGCAGTTTGAGATAGCGTTCCTCTGGCGATTGTGTAACGAAGGATGTCACCCGCTCATCGTAACATATCAAATAAAATTCTGCAATCAGTCGGCCAAAGCGCTCCATTTTGTAAGCCAATATGGGGTCGGCATACATTTTTTGTACATCTTCGTAATCAAGCGTCAAAAGCTGTGTGTCTTCAAGCGCCTGTATATAATTATTTGCCGGCTGCCGGGTTAAAAAGCTGTTATATGAACTTGTAAATTCATGCTCAAAACTAAAATAGCTGGTAATTTCTTCGCCGTCTTTAATATAATAATAGCGTACCGAGCCGTCTAAAATAAAAGCAATCTGGTCACAAACTTTACCTTCCCGCGCAAAATGTGCCCGCTTTTTTAAGGTGACAAATTTGATGTAGCTTGCAAATATCTCCCATTCCGCTTCCGTAAAAGTTACAAACTTTTCCAGTTCCTTGCGGAAAAGGTCGTGTTTAGCTGTTATCGTTGAATCCATATTTGGAATAGGAGTTAAAAACCATGAGTTTTTGCAGATCAAGTTAAATTCAATTGACTATTCATCTTTCGGACTTTACTGACTTTCCCGGCTTTCCGGACTATCTTATCCACCTGTCTAACAAAAATAAAACGGCAAAAACTACGCTGGCAATGCCGTTGGTAGTCATAAAAGCAAAATTCACACGGCTCAGGTCATTGGGTTTAACCAATAAATGCTGATAGATGAGCATGGCGCAAAAGAAAAGAATACCTGCATAATACAGTATCCCCACATGGGTAAAAAAAACGGGCATCACCACAAAAGCGGCCGAAAGTATATGTAAAAAGGTAGATAAACGTAAGGCATTCACTTTACCCAGGTAAGCAGGGATGGAATGCAGGTTTTCGTTGCGGTCAAAATCTTCGTCCTGTAAAGCATAAATAATATCAAAACCGCTTACCCAGCACAAAACGGCAAACGAGAAGAATAGCGGGATGATATTGAACTCGCCTGTAACCGATAAATAGGCCCCGATCGGCGCTAATGACAATCCTAAACCTAAAACCAAATGGCAAAGTGCAGTGAAGCGTTTGGTAGCGCTATAACCGAGCACCACCGCCAGTGCCACCGGCGATAGATAAAAACACAAGGGGTTAATAAACCAGGTAACCGCCACAAATAACAGGCAATTGATTATGGTAAATGTTAAAGCAGCCGCTGCGCTGATGCGACCGGATGGAATGTCGCGCTGTTTGGTACGGGGGTTCTTGGCATCGATATCCCTGTCGAGATATCGGTTAAATGCCATTGCCGAATTACGCGCCAGGATCATACATGCCACCATTAACACCAGTTTTTGCCATTCAAAACGATGTGTGGTTGTGGTTACAGCCAAAAAAAAGCCGATGAAGGCAAACGGCATAGCGAAAATGGTATGGGAAAAGGTAACTAACGAAAGGTATTTTTTCATGTATTTTATATAATATCAGGCGTTAACTCAAGGGGTTATCAGCTATACCGGATTCAGAGATCAAAAATATTAATAATGCGGTAATAATTTGCGAATCAACAAAAATAGACTGATTGTTATTTTGAGGTGACATTGAGATTTTCGTTCCAGCGGAACAACTCGTTGGTAGAAATATTGTAATTGCGTTGAATCGTTCCGTTAGGAACGACTGGTGGGCGCTACTGCAATTCTTTAAAGATGTATTGCTCGTTCCAGTCTATTTCAAACAAGGTCAAAAGCTTTCGGTACTCATCCAAAAATGTTATCTTTTTATGATGCACCTCTTGGTTCATAACATAACTGACTACATCGGGAATCTGGCTTTTTGAATAGGAAAAAGCTCCGTATCCCTCCTGCCGCGCAAAAGGCTGGGCACAAAAACCCTGCGTTTTAATCCATTTACTGCTTTCTGTTTTTAGATTTTGCATTAGCGAGGAAATTGATTGATGCGGACGTATCCCGGCAAAAATATGAATATGATCAGCTACGCTGTTTATCTGAAGCATTTTATGGTTATTTTCCTGAAAGATGCCTGTGATATATTGATGTAATCTTTCTTTCCAGTCGTTACCGATGAGAGCGGCCCTGTATTTTACAGCAAACACGAACTGAATATGAATTGGGTGTAACTATTTGCCATGTTCAGGTTAATTTAAATACAAGATACCTAAATCACCAATCGTTCCTAACGGAACGAAAAATAATGAGCATCAATTTTTCTACCAACGAATTGTTCCTACGGAACAAAATTTTAAATACAGTAAAAAACAATATTTGTATCGAAAGAAGAATTAACCAAAATATGATATTACCCAGCTTTGATGATGTGACTAACAACTTTTAATTTAAATTTGATTTTCTAATCAGCAACAGCTATGCCATCAACAGATAACGGATACGTTCATTTAAATATCAGCGAAACCGGTGTTGCCACGATCGCCTTTTACCATCCGGCCCAAAATTCTTTGCCGGCTGCTTTGCTGGATGATTTTACTGCTCAAATAATAACCGCTGGTAACGATGCGCAAACACGCGTTATTGTAATAAAAAGCGAAGGCGACCGTACGTTTTGCGCGGGTGCGAGTTTTGATGAGATATTGCAGATAAAGGATAAACAGCAGGGTGCCGAATTTTTCTCCGGCTTCGCCCGGGTGATCAATGCCTGCCGTAAATCTCCAAAAATTATTATCGGTCGTGTACAGGGGAAATCTGTTGGGGGTGGGGTAGGGTTGGCCGCTGCCGCTGATTATTGTTTGGCAACCGAAGCCGCGTCAGTTAAATTAAGCGAACTGGCTATCGGAATTGGTCCGTTTGTAATATCGCCGGCTGTGGTACGGAAAATTGGTTTGCCTGCTTTTTCGCAACTCACCATCCGAGCTAGCGATTTCCAAACTGCGCAATGGGCAAAGGAAAAAGGGCTATATAACGAGGTTTATCCTGATATAATAAGCATGGACGCGGCGCTGGGAATATTAGCCGAAAAACTCGCTTCCTATCATCCCGAAGCACTTAAGGGCCTGAAACAAATATTATGGGAAGGAACTGATGATTGGGACGAACTGCTCAATCACAGGGCTGCCATTAGCGGCGAACTGGTGCTATCTGAATTTACACAGCAGGCCCTGCAAAGTTTTCTCACCGGCAAACGGTAACCGACCTGTTTTGTTGATGGCCTGTAATCAATTACAATATTTTAATAACAGGATAGACACATTTATTGCTTTTATTTGTAAATATTAACAGGCATAAATATTTAAGCAGCGTTATAATATTTGGTTCTTTTATTCTGATACTTTGATCCTATGTTTCTTTGGTTTTTAATCTTCGTAATAATCTGTGTCATCCTGGTTGTATTTTTCATATACAATTATTACGATAAGCTGCGATCTGAAAGTAAGGGTTTAGATAATATCAGGGCAAAATGGGGGCGCCCGGTAAATTCAAGGCGCAATTTTAAACTCATTGCTTCACTGTTAAATGCCAGCGATAGCCCTCAAAAAATATCCCAGCAAACGATAGATGATCTCGACCTGATAAGCATCTTCAATTATATCGACCGCACCAACTCCAAACCCGGCAAGCAGTTTCTTTATAAAAAGCTTTTCACTCCCGAAACCAACTTTGAAGAACTGATAAAGTTCGATAAAAAAGTGGGCGCGCTAAATTTGCCCCGGCCGGATGTTGAGGCAATGGAACTGGAACTGTCAAGGCTCAATAATCCTGATGCCTATTTTTTAACAGAATTATTTTTAAATAAACATGAGCCGTTATTAGCACCCATACTTGCCAGTTACATCAGGATATCCGGCATTGCTATTATAGGGTTAATTATTTCATTGATCATTATTCCAACCCCCGTTTGTTTTATTGCACTGATAGCGTTGCTTATCGCCAATGTGGGGTTGCATTATAGCACACGGAGCAAATTATCGTCATACACGCGGTCGTTACCGCAGCTGCTGATCTTGAACAGGGTTGCGCGAAAACTGTTGAAAAAGATCCATTTTGAAGAAGATGAACCGGTAAAATGGAGCTTGAATAACTTATCGGGACTAAGCCGATCGCTTAACCTGGTGAGCTTTGAAAGTAAGCTGGCTGATAATCCCGAGAATTTCAGGTATGCATTATATAAGTTTATAAAAGTGGTTTTCCTGCTGGAACCGCTGATGTTTATTACCTCGGTAAACCGCATCAACATATATCATGAAGATATCGAACGTGTATATAACTATGTTGCCGGAATTGACTCGATGATAGCGGTGCTGTCAGTACGGGCAGGCCTCCCGTATTATAGCAAGCCCACATTTTACACCGGCGATCAGCAAATGGACCTTACAGAAATGTATCATCCGCTTATTTATAATTGCGTACCTAACTCCATCTATACCCGCACCGACGAAGGGGTGTTGATCACAGGTTCAAATATGTCGGGGAAAACTACTTTTATACGGTCGATTGCTGTAAATGCCTTGCTTGCCCAAACCATATACACTACCTGTGCTAAGGAGTATAAAGCGCCACTGCTGAAAATACAAACCAGCATTAAAACCAATGATAATTTGGAAGGTCAAACCAGTTATTTCCAGGCTGAGGCGATGTCGATATTGGATATTATGAACAAAAGCGGCGACAAGGAACCCATAAAAAGTTTGATCATTATAGATGAGATATTCAGAGGGACGAACACTATCGAAAGGATAGCCGCTGCCAAATCGGTGCTCACCTGGCTAACGGATAATAAGAATTTTGTTTTTGTGTCCACTCACGACCTTGAACTTGCCGAATTGCTCGACAACGATTACGCGGTTTATTCTTTTGAAGAATCAGCAACGGCTGCCGGCCTGTCATTCGATTACACCATGAAAACCGGTATCCTTAAAAATAAAAACGGCATCGCCACGCTGGCAAAAATTGGTTATCCCGAATCGGTGGTTGAAGACGCCTACATAGTTAGTGAAAGTTTAAAGCACAGGTATTTGTTATGATGTGCGGATATGCAGATGTAAATGCACGGGGATAACATTCAACAATGTCAAGTTTCTAGTGGGTTTTCTTTGGAATTTTAAATTCAAATCCTCAAATTAACAAATCCTCAATCAATCCATCAAAAAACATCCGCGCATCTTCTCAATTCATCTCAGGCCTGTTTCTAAGAACCCGCATTTCTTCCTGCATTTGCTCAACTCTTTCTAACAGGTGGGTTATCGCTTCGATGCCGGCAATGTTAATTTCAAGCTCATGGTGCAGGCGAATCATTTTCTCCAGTTTTTGCAACTCAGTTTCGGGTATGTATGTGGTTTGGTCAATAACTGTTATTTCTAACAACCCAGCGTCCTTTAACGACGTGATAAAAGTATACTCCACCTCATGATACAAACAGATATCAGTGGTCGCTATCAAATGTCTTGTTGTCATGTCTTTAATATTTAGTGTTCCGTAATTTAAAAACCCGCTTTCAACTCACTACTTGCTACTCACCATCAGACAGTTCTTCAAATAGCTTTTTTTGTTTTTCAGTAAGGTTTACCGGGATCTGGATATCATAGGTAATATAAAGATCGCCGAATTCATTTTCACGTTTATAAATGGGCATTCCCTTGCCCTTTAGCTTAACTTTGGTGCCGTTTTGCGTTTCGGGCTTTACTTTAATCTTTACTTTGCCGGTAAGCGTTTCAACCGTTACCTCACCGCCCAAAATGGCGGTATAAAGGTTCAGTTTTATAGTTTGGTACAAATCACTGCCGTTTCTTTTGAAATTAGGATCATCAGCTATTGAAAAGGCAATATAAAGGTCACCCGCCGGGCCGCCATTTACCCCCGCACCGCCATGGCCTGCAATTTTAATTGTTTGCCCGTTTTCAATACCGGCAGGGATGGTAATACGTATGTTTTTACCGTTAACGGTAAGCGTCTGTTTATGGGTTTCAGCAGCGTCTTTTAAATTGAGCTGCAATTCGGCATTATAATCCTGGCCACGGTATTTTGACTGCGCGCCGCGCGCCGAACCACCGCCCTGTGCTCCGCCGAACATTGACTGAAAGAAATCAGAGAAATCACCATCTTCAAATCCGCCAAATCCGGAGGTTTGCCCGCCGGCATATGATCCTTGCGGCCTGTTTTGCTGCTGTTGCCTTGCTTGTTGTTCGTAAGCTTCACCATGCTGCCAGTTTTCGCCATACTGGTCATATTTTTTTCGTTTTTCCGGATCGCTTAGTACTTCATTAGCCTCATTAAGCTGCTGAAATTTCTTATTAGCTTCTGCATCATTTGGGTTTAGGTCAGGGTGATATTTACGCGCCTGTTTACGATAGGCGTTTTTTATCTCTTTATCCGAAGCCTTTTTATTAACGCCTAATACCTGGTAATAATCTATAAATGCCATTTTATATGCAGGTTATTTCAAAATTAAACATTCGACAGCAGTACGTGTTTTACTAAATGTATACAATTTACGCCGAAAATAATTAAACTAAAAGCCCTTCATAAAGTTTGAAGGGCTTTTAGTTTTTATGCGTGAAATATTTATTAAATATTAAGGATGTGGCGGTGCAGGGGGCGGCGGCGGAAGGCGCAAAGCGTGCCGCCTGTGTAATACCCGTCGGTGATGCGACCGAACATATGGATGATGCCGGAAACTGGTACGAATACGGATATGCGGCGGAGCAGGAGGGGGTGGCGGAGGAGGCGGTGGTTTAACCTGGTTTGTAGCAACTGCGCTCATACCCGCAGCGGCAACCTTTTCAAAATGTAGCATAAACGCGGTTACTAAAACTATCGCGAAAATTTTGTTCCTCATAAAAGTTGATTTTTAAGGTTTGTAAAGATATAGTTATATACAAACGTAATTTATATTAAAAGTGTATCTTTATAGCAAAGATAAATTATATAAATATTGTTTGGATTACTTACCAATCAACATTATTTAGACAATTATACTCCACCTACAATTTTAAGCTTACAGATTAAGTTATCCGGCTAAATCTTTGATTTTTATTTTTTTCCTGATTTATTAAACCTTTTCGCTGATTTTAAGTTAAATGGGAAACATATTGTTATTAGCGTTAAGTACGTTAATTATAGATTAAATATTTATTATAAAGAAAGGCAAGGAAATATTATTCATATATTTGCGAAATAATACCTACCTATCACACAAGCGCGACAGACTAATGGCTCTAGCAACAATTTCTAAAAATGAGAATAACCGGTTACAAAACCTGTATAAAGGAATATTATTGGATACATCCCGGGAAGCAGAGTTTGACGAAATTGTAAAACTCGCATCCTCTATGTGCGATATGCCGATTGCCCTTATAAGTTTGGTTGATGCAAACAGGCGGTGGTTTAGAGCGGCAAGCGTTGGATTAGGGGGGTACGAATTAAACCCTGAATTTGCATTTTGCAGCCACACATTATCGCAAGATCAACTTTTAGAGGTCGCAGATACCACCAAAGACGACAGGTTTTGTGCTAATCCATTAGTGCTTAACGAACCCTTATTTCGTTTTTACGCGGCTGTTCCCCTTGTTGCCAGTTCAGGTAATCGTTTAGGTAATTTGTGTGTGCTCGATACAATACCGAGGCATTTAACAAAAAAGCAAAAGTTTGGTTTACAGGTACTGGCAGATAATGTGGTAAAGATTACAGAGTTAAAAGTAAAGAACAAGGAGCTCTATTATTCTACAGAAACCCAGAAAAAAATAATATCTATACTTGCGCATGATGTCCGTAACCCGTTAAGCTCGATCAAAAGTATTATAGAACTTAAAAAAACCGATATTATTGATGCTAAAGACGCTGCTGAATTGATAGATATGGTGACTGATCAGTTAGATAACACTATTGAAATGATTGAGAATATACTGAGCTGGGGCCAGATGAACCTGCAATTCAGTAAGCAACAGTTTGAAGATCTCGATCTTAATGAACTTGTTGAGCGTATATTTGTGTCAGAATCACTAAATGGGATTGTGAAAAATAATAAGCTGATCAACCAGGTTGAACCCGGAACGATAATTAACGGAGATCGGCGGGCACTGGAATTTATTTTACGTAATTTGGTAAGTAACTCCAATAAGTTTACACAGAACGGCGAAATAATATTGGGGATGGAACCTAAAGGCCGCAAAACGATGTTGTGGGTTGCCGACAACGGTGTAGGGATATCAGAAGAGCGAGCGGCCAATCTTTTAAATAAAAGTGTTTATAACACCACACTGGGCACCAATAACGAACGGGGTAGTGGCTTGGGGTTGCTTTTAGTAAAGGAATTTATAGATCGTATGGATGGGACGATAACCCACGAAACTGAGTTGGGCAAGGGTACAACTTTCAGAATAGTTATATAAATAATGGACGGTTCAATATTCTACAAATTCGATAACATCGAAACCAAAGAAGTAGCCCCGGGGTTTTTCTCAAAACTTATTCATACCGAGACCAACACTATCAATTTTATAGATGTTAAAGTTGGTTCTTCTATTCCGCGCCACCGGCATATAAATGAGCAATGCTCGTTTGTTATTGAAGGAAAATTTGAATTAATTGTTAATGATGTACCGCAGGTTTTAGAACCCGGTCTTTTTGCAATCATACCTTCAAACGTATGGCATAGCGGTATCGCCATTACAGATTGTAAGCTGATAGATATATTCAGCCCATTACGTGAAGACTATAAGTTGTTGTCGCAAAGCTGATTATATAATATTTAATTATAAGATAAATAATAGTACGAATAAAGTAAGTCGTTGTATTAAGCAAACAACCCTGCTAAACTTAGCGGGGTTGTTTGTTTGATAACTAGTATTTGCGGTGGTGCAAGTGATGCCAATGACGATGGTGCCAATGACGGTGTTGGTGGCCAATACGTGCCCTTACTGTAACCTGTGCCATAGCGCTGCCGAAACTGGACAGCATAATGATGGCAATTACCAGAATTTTTAAATATCTCATAATTTAAGTATTAAAATAACAATGTTTGTTGTGTTATAAAATAACAATGGAATGCCAAAAAAGTTCCTCGGGTTTTACGATTGATTTAGCTTAAATTTTAATTTCAAGATTTCTGATGCTGATAGAAAAAGCGGGTTTAGCTGACGTGCCCGAACTTAACATTTTAGTAAACAGCGCATACAGGGGCGAAGAATCCAAAAAAGGTTGGACAACTGAAGCCGATCTGCTTGATGGAATTAGGATAGATGAGCAAACGCTTGGTAAATATATGGCCGATACGAATGTTGTTATCCTTAAAAATACCGACGAAAACGGTAAAATAAACGGCAGCGTTTACCTTGAAATACGTGAGTCGAAATTGTATGTAGGTATGTTCAGCGTTTCGCCGGTATTGCAGGGCAAAGGCCTTGGCCGCACCTTATTGCAGGCCGCTGAAGATTATGCCAGGCAAATAGGCTGCACAATACTAACGATGACAGTAATCAGCACAAGGCTTGAATTAATTAGTTGGTACGAAAGGCGCGGCTTTACTGCAACGGGCGAGATAGTTCCCTTTCACGATGGAACCAAATTTGGCGTGCCCAGGCAAAACATCGAGCTGATCGTAATGGAAAAGGCTGTTTAGCAGAAACTTTTATTTAAAAAGGCATCCTGTGATGCAACCTTCCATAAAATAGTGTCGTCTTATAGAGCAGACTATTACCACTATTTATTCGAGATGGAAGAGATAAACCCGAAATTAAAGGATTTTATAGTTGATTACTGCACAAAATATAAGATCCGCGAGGTAGACCCTTGTGCACTAAACCTGGATACCAGTATTGATCTCGACCTTGATATTGTAGATATTGAAATAGATCTTTTTATAGCCGAATTTGCTGAACAGTTTCGGATCGACAACTCTAAATTCAGCTGGTACAAATACGGCTATCCAACCGGTTCGGCTGGTGTAAACGTGATCAAAGCAGTTTTTGGTTACAAATCAAATTGGGTTAAGCGCCTGTCGCATCGCATATACAAACCCAAATTCAGAGTGAGTGATTTGCAGCACGCCGTAAAAACGGGCAAACTGACGTAATTATCGGGTGATATCAAGGTATTTAATATAATCTCCCGACGTAATTTGTTTTAGCCCATCAACGGGGAAGTTATATTCATATATCCAGCAATCCAACGTTCTATCGTTGGTTTCAATTGCAGTTATTTTTCGCATATACTCATCCGGCTGATCATCGTCAGTAATGCCCTCATAATGATCCAGAACTTTTAAGGTTGTTTCAGGATCATTCAAAAGATAAATATTCCCATTAACAAACTGCTCACGGCCAGGCAACAATATAATTCCCGGATAATGGCCTATATCATACAATATACCTTCAACCTTTCCCGGCCCGTAGAAGCTGCAATTTTGATTAAGATAATTGGCAAATTCATTGCCTGCCAGCAGTAACGTACCATATGCAAATAAATAGTTATTTATTTCTTTCATCTATCGATCTTTGCGCAAACAAAGGTATAGCGTACAGCGTATAGATACAACGTTTATAAACCGGCCGTTTCAATGGCACAAATACACATCATATTATTCACGGTTTACGTTTATCTTAGGTAAATTGCCGTTGAGAATTATATATAGATCATGAATGAAGATCAAGTTTTATCCTATCTGAAGGAGAACGACATAAAAAAAATAAAATTCGCTTTTGCTGATACTGATGGCATTTTGCGAGGTAAAGTAATACACCACAAAAAATTTATAGATGGTTTAAAAACCGGCTTTGGTTTTTGCGATGTGGTTTTTGGCTGGGACAGTAACGACGCCTGTTATGATAATGCCACCCTAACCGGCTGGCACACCGGTTACCCGGATCAAGAGTGCAGGATTGACCTGTCTACTTTCCGGACGATACCATGGGAAGAAAACATCCCATTTTTTATAGGTGATTTTAGCGGAACCGATGGCGATGATCTGCCTGCATGCCCGCGAAGCTTGCTAAAACGCATCGCAAAACAATGCGGCGAGATGGGTTATCACGCAGAATTCGCACAGGAATTCGAATGGTTCAATTTCAGGGAAACGCCGCAAACTTTAAACGATAAAGGCTTCACAAATTTGCAACCGCTTACCCCGGGAATGTTTGGTTACTCGGTTTTGCGCACATCACAACTCAGTGATTTTAACAAAGACCTGTTTGATCTGTTATTACAGTTTAATGTGCCGCTCGAGGGGTTACATACTGAAACCGGTCCAGGCGTTTATGAAGCGGCTATACTACATGATGAGGTGTTGGCTGCGGCCGATAAAGCAACATTATTTAAAACTGCCGTAAAGGAGATCGCCTACAAACACGGTATCATGGCTACTTTTATGGCCAAATGGAATGAGAACCTGCCCGGCTGCAGCGGCCATATCCATCAAAGCCTTTGGAATAAAGATCAATCCGAAAATCTTTTCTACAACAAAGACAACCAATACCACATGAGCGATCTGCATAAGCATTACCTGGCCGGGCAATTACATTGCCTGCCGTATATTTTGCCTATGTATGCGCCAACTATAAACAGTTATAAAAGGCTTGTTGAAGGCGCCTGGGCACCTACCACTGTAACCTGGGGTGTCGACAATCGTACAACCGCCCTGCGTGTTTTACATCCCGCAGAAAAATATACACGGCTCGAAACACGTATTCCCGGATCAGATACTAACCCTTACCTGGCAATGGCTGCGGCACTGGCCTCGGGCCTTTATGGAATAAAAAATAAATTGCCGCTCAATATCCCCGCTACAGTTGGCAATGGTTACCAGGATAAAAAAAATGGCAGCCTTGCATCAAATCTTTACGATGCGACAAAGCTGATGAAAGATTCACCAATAGCGGATGAGTTATTCGGAAGTAAATTTGTAGAGCATTTTACACAAACCCGCTTCTGGGAATGCAAACAATTTGCCAAAAGCGTAACCGATTGGGAGCTGAAACGATACTTTGAAGTAATATGAATGTTATAAAAGCTATATATCCCGAAAAGCAGTCAAACCCCGTAACCAAACTGCAGATCACCATTATACAAAAGGCATGGGAGGGGTACGATTCGTCAAAACCAATCCGAGAGATTGAAGATATCAGT
>CAZZUU010000035.1:0-17871 GCA_964657275.1 uncultured Mucilaginibacter sp.
TCTTGCATCCAAATTGGTATAAGTGGCTTTTCTTGTCTTGCTATCGGCATCAATCCAGCCTTTGTCAAAACCCTCCATCATGTATTGATACCTTACCTTACCGGGATTAAAATAATTAAGTGCGGCAAATTCAAACGAAAATGCATTGGCATTATACTTAAGGGTAAGCTGCTTAAGCTGGGTAATTGCTTGCGGCAATATTATCGTTCCATTAATTTTATCACCTACGCCAACAGTTTGATTAAACACCTGGAAATCAGTAAAAACTAAATTTGGAATAGTTTTATTAATATGAATATCAGCAGGTTTAAAAATATTAAAACCGTTGCCGCCACCAAAAAGCAGATAACCATCGCGGGTTTTAAGCGATGAGTTTTCATTAAACTCACGCCCTTGCAAGCCCTCCGTTTCGTTGTAATTTAAAAAATGAAATTTAAGGCCGTTAGCGTTCCTGTCAACAATAATATTTGATAATCCGTTTGGCGTACTTACCCATATATTTTTTTTATCATATTCCTGTATATCATTTATTGCATTATCAGGCAAGCCGTTTTGCTTATTGATATTGGTAAATTTTCCGGTTTTATGATCGAATATACTAAGCCCTTCGCGGGTACTGATCCATATTAACCCTGTGCTATCCGCCAGAATATTACTGGTATTGTTGTTTATCAGGCTGTAGGGATTTTTTTCATCGTGTACATAATGAATAAACCGTTGGGTTTTCTTTAACAATACATCCACTCCATAGGACGTTACTACCCACACATTGCCCAGTTTATCAACCAACAGCCTGCTGATATAGTTAGAATGTATGGCGTTGTCTTTCGGTTCGGATATGTAATGTTTAAAACTTTGTGTTTTGTTATCAAGCACATTAAAGCCGCCCGATAGTGTGCCGACCAACAAGCGGTGATCTCCATCTTCTGTTAATGCGCATACCCTGTCGTCCGAAATGCTCCCCGGTACTGCATCATTATGCCGGTAGTGCTTAAAGGTTTTGCCGTCATAACAAT
This sequence comes from uncultured Mucilaginibacter sp., assembly GCA_964657275.1. Lineage (GTDB taxonomy): Bacteria > Bacteroidota > Bacteroidia > Sphingobacteriales > Sphingobacteriaceae > Mucilaginibacter. The sequence continues at coordinate 1,017 of CAZZUU010000035.1, forward strand.
CAAGCCCGCCAAAATAGGTGCCTATCCATAATTTCTGATTATGGTCGATATACATGCAAACAATTATATTATTAGCCAGGCTGTTTGCATTTGCAGGATCATGCAGATAATCCTTAAAAGTTCCCTTTGTGCGGTCGAAACAGATCAATCCGCCTCCGTTGGTACCTATCCAAACATTGCCTGATTTATCCTCGGCAAAGCTATTAATATCGCTAAAGCTTAAACTATGAGGATCTGACGCGGGGTCGGCCAGGTGATGTGTATATAATGGAAATTTGATAATGCTTTCATGATAATAGCCTACACCCTTTTTATAAGTGCCCACCCAAACAATACCGGTGTTGTCGCTATACATCTGGGTGATACTGTTCTGACCTATTGTTTTATTATCATCCTCGCGGTTGAGCAGGTATTGCACGCTAAAATCTTTTTTGTCTAATAAATTTATCCCCCCATGATCGGTACCGATCCATATTCTGTTTTTATCGTCCTGTATAACACATGAAACTACATTTGTATTTAAGTGGGCATTCCCAACACCTTTATCTATATGCCTCACAATTCCTTTTTTTACATCTACATAATATACTCCCGCGGAATAGCTGGGCACATAGGCCCAAATATCATCCTGCCGGTCTATAAATATTTTATATGATGACATTAACTCGTCCGAAAACTTACTAAATATGCCCGAACGATAATTTACCCGGTAAGTTTTGGGATCTAATCGCTCAAGGATCCCACTGTGATAGGTAAGCCATATATTACCCTTTGAGTCCTCGGCAAAGTCAGAGACTATATTGGAACTAATAGACGAAGTATCCTTATCGTCGTGCGTAAGGTGAATTGTTTTATGCGTTACAGGATTATACCTAGAAATTCCCCACCTGGAGTGAAGAAACCAAAAGTTACCGGCCCTGTCTTTTTTGATCGAAGCGATGTATAAATCAGGTACCGAAATGGACCGCAGATAGCCCTTTATATTATGATCGAACTTTTCAGTTGCAGGATCATAGATGTTAAATCCGTTACGTGTTTCAACCCACAGCTTGTTTCCGGGGCCTTCAGCAATACTTAATATATAGTCATCATCTAAAGAGGTTGTATCACTTGCAGAATGTTTAAAGATTTTAAATTTGTAGCCATCATACCTGTCCAACCCGGATAAGGTGCCAAACCACATAAAGCCTTTACTGTCTTTAAATATGCATGTTATGTCATTATGTGACAGTCCATTGTCTATATTTAAATGTGAAAATTGAAACTGATTATTTTGCGCGTTCAAAAACCCCGTTACAAACAGCATTAAAAAAACGCTCAATAAAATTTTACATTTCATAAATGTATTTTCAAACTGATGATCATTTATTAGGATCGAAAAAACTTAGGTTTGTTGCGGCAACAATTGAATCATCAAATTTAGCGCTATTTAAGTCATTTTCCTATAGCCGTGAGTTTGACAATTGTTTTAACATCATCAATTTGCAGTAATTTACGGCAAATAACCGGAAACAGGCAAATGATAATAGAGGCAAGATGGCCTGCAATGTCAAACATCTTACACAGTTTTTTGTAGTACAGACATCGAAGCTAAGTATGAATATATTTTACAGTAATTAATGGATACAATAAGCAATAACCCGCCGCCGGTACCTAAACAAGGGTCTGCATTAAAAAAACGCCTGGGAAACTTTTTTGCCAACCTGTATAATATCCATCTTTTTATTATCAGGTTTTTTAAAGAGGCCTTTGTACCTCCCTTTGAGTTGAAAGAAGTAATGCGGCAATGTTATGAAGTAGGTGTACGTTCATTTACGTTGATTACTGTCACAGGTTTTATTGTCGGGCTTATTTTTACGAAACAATCCAGACCCTCGCTGGCAACGTTTGGTGCAAATTCATGGCTGCCATCGCTCGTTTCTATTGCCATCATGCGGGCGCTTGCACCGCTGGTTACAGCGCTTATCGCATCCGGAAAGGTTGGATCAAGTATTGGTGCAGAACTTGGTTCCATGCGGGTAACCGAGCAGATAGATGCTATGGAAGTGTCAGGCACCAAGCCTTTTAAATATTTAGTTTGTACACGGGTGCTGGCTACTACTTTAACCATACCAGTTTTAGCAACCTACACCGCGTTTATCGGGTTATTGGGCGGATATTTAAACGTGAGCTTAAACGAAGGAACAAGTTATACCTCGTTTATGGAGCAGGTTTTTCAACCGCTTGTATTTCTCGACTTCACCGCAGCATTAATAAAATCAATCGTATTTGGCTTTACCATCGGTATTGTTGGCTGTTACCAGGGTTATTATTCAACCAAAGGTACCGAAGGCGTAGGCAAAGCTGCTAACGGCGCTGTTGTTACGGCTATGTTTTTAGTGTTCATTGAGGAAATTATTATTGTACAAATAACCAGCAACTTTCGCTAACAAATGGATAAACCGAAGGTAAAAATCGATTATAACAATACGGTGATTCGCATCAGAAACCTGAGAAAAGCTTTTGAAGATTATGCCGTATTGCGTGGTATCGATCTTGATTTGTACCAGGGCGAAAACCTGGTGGTATTGGGCAGGTCGGGTACCGGTAAATCGGTGCTGATAAAGCTCATATCAGGTTTGTTGCGGCCCGATCAGGGTACGATTGAAGTATTGGGTAAGGAAGTTACCACCATCAGTGAAAAAGAACTGCAGGAATTAAGGATAAGAATTGGCTTTTCATTTCAGAACAGTGCGCTATATGATAGTATGACGGTGCGCAAAAACCTGGAGTTTCCGCTGGTGCGTAACCGTAAAAACATTACCCGCCCTGAAATTGACGAGGCAGTGGAAACCGTTTTAGATGCAGTTGGCTTATCGCAAACCATCAACCAAATGCCTGCCGAACTTTCGGGCGGACAGCGTAAGCGGATTGGCATAGCGCGGACATTGATCTTAAACCCTGAAATTATGCTGTATGATGAACCTACTGCAGGGCTCGACCCAATAACCTGCATCGAAATTAACGACCTTATAAACGAGGTTCAGCAGCGGTATAATACTTCATCAATTATCATTACCCACGATTTAACGTGCGCAAAATCAACCGGCGATAGGGTAGCTATGCTGCTCGACGGCCAGTTTCAGCGTATAGGCACTTTTAACGAAGTATTTGACACCACAGACCCACGCGTGAAACCTTTTTTTGATTATAATTTTATACAATAAGATATACACCATATTATGGCAGCGACAGACAACAGGAAAGCAATAACCGTAGGCATATTTTTAGCCCTGGGATTGATTATATTCATATTGGGCGTGTTTACACTGGGCGGCCAGCAAAAAAGCTTTGCAAAAAACATCCATATCAGTGCCGTATTTGACGATGTTTCCGGTCTTAAAAAAGGGAACGACGTTTGGTTCTCGGGCGTTAAGGTAGGCACCATCAGCGAGATCAGGTTCGTAGGTATATCACAGGTGAACGTAAAGATGAAAATCGATGAAAAAACCCAGCAATACATCCACAGAAATTCAGGGGTGAGGATCGGATCAGATGGTCTTATAGGCAATAAGATCATCGTTATAGACGGGGGCAGCCCGCAGGCGCCTGTTATACAGGATGGCGATGCCTTGCAGGCAGAAAAACTTACCTCTACCGACGATATGATAAAAACGCTACAGCAAAACAATCAAAACTTGCTAGCCATCACCACCGATTTTAAATTATTGAGCCATAAAATATTACAGGGAAAAGGCACGGTCGGCACCTTATTAGCGGACAGTTTAATGGGCGTTCAATTACGCAACTCGATGCGTAACTTACAAACTGCGACGGCCAGCGCCGCGCATTTGGCTACGGAGCTGGATAAATTCAGCAATAAAATGAACACCAAAGACGGCCTGGCCGACAAATTGTTTACCGACACTGTAACTTTTAACCGGGTAAAATCTGCCGTAGCGCAGCTACAAACAGCAGCAAAAAATGCAACTGTTTTAACCGATAACCTTAATAAAGCCAGCAACAAGCTAAACACTACCGACAACGCTATCGGCGTATTACTAAACGACCCTAAAGGCGCGGTAAAAGTTCAAACTACGTTGGATAACCTGCAGCAAAGCTCCGTTAAACTAAACGAAGACCTGGAGGCGGCCCAGCATAATTTTTTGTTAAAAGGCTTTTTTAAGAAAAAAGCGAAGGCTAAAGCCGATAGCTTGAAGGCTAAGTAATCGGTGATTAGTGGTAAGTTGGAAATTTCACTAAACTTACGAAGTTTTGAAACTTCGTAAGTTTATTAGTGTAGATCGAAGATGATTTACTCTACCTTTTTAATAACTTCATCCTTAGGTCCTGATTCCTGGCTCTTGTTTCCCTCCTCTTCATTAGCTTTTTGCAGTTTTTTCAGCATTTCGGTACCAATAAGCGCATCTATCATCCCGTTACCACCGCCGTCTTTTCCGCTCACAAGTATATCAGGTACTAATTTGATACCATGGCTTGCTAATGCTTCGGCTACACGAACAATAGCATACTGCTCGGTACCCATTGCTTCGGTTTTTTGTTTGGTTACTTCAGCCTCTGATAAACCTATGGCCCTGATCTTGGAAGCCTCAGCAGTACCGTTTACCTCTGTAGCATTTGCATCAGCTTTCGCGTTCACTGTTTTGGCTTCTGCGTCGGCTTTGGCTATTGTGATCCTCACCTCGGCATCAGCTTTGGCATTAATAGTTTTGGCTTCCGCTTCACCACGCGATGCAGCAACCTTTGATGCGGCCATTTGGGTGTTGATCTCCACCTGGCGGGTTGATTTCACTACTTCAGGCTGCATATCGGCACCAGCCTTCGCGCTTTCAAATTCCTTACGTTCGATTTGAGCATTACGCTGTATCTCGTAGGTAACCTTTTCCTGTTCCGCAATTTTACGATCGGTCAAGGTTTTCATCAGGGCGGCAGGTGGCACAATGTCACCTATTAGTGTATCCACACCAACCACATTATACGCATCCAAAACCTTGCTGATATGCGATTTAGCATCATCCTGCCGTTGTATACGGTTCGCTAAAAACTCAATAACGTCGCTTTTTTGTGCTGAGTTACGAAAGTAGTTGGCAATTGTAGGCTCCAGTACCTGCGAAACCAGGTTCTTCATATTTCCGAAACGGGCAATCACCTTTGGCGCTTCATTACGCGGTATGTGAATGATCTGCGACACGTCGAGGTTAAAGGTAAACCCGTCGGAGGAACGTACAGTAATGGTACACAGATTTTTATCCAACTCATGCGCTTCGGTGCGGCTATCAGCCCAGTTCAGGACGATATTGGTTGTCGGCACCACCTCAACCGCGTGCGTATAAATGTTCACAGGGTGCTTACCCGGGTCAAGTGGCTGATCCCAAACACCCTTTTCGTTACGCTTAACAATGTTACCATGTTTAAAGCCCTCGCCACTGGTGTCCTTACCTTCGGGCCCAACAAACGAGTTCACCACACCCACATAACCAATCGGGATGTAGATCATATCAACCTGCTCCACAATTACAAACCATGGATTAAGGTAATAGGTACCAGCCAATATTACGTCTTCCTGCAAACCTTTCATCCCGCCAGCATTAATAAACGCCATCGGGTCCTGAAAATTCATATGCCCGACTACTGAACCACCGGCTATCTCGCCTTTTTCAAGCGGTTCACCGTCGAGCGTGGTAATAATACCCACTTTATTTTCGTGTATCTGGGTAATAGGCACCATTTCTATTTCAAAAAGAAAATTGTTGATACGGTAACTACCGGGCGTTAAAAACGCCGCTTGCGGGCCTTTTTGTCCTTTGCTATCCAAAAATGCTACCGCATCCTGAAATTTATCGCAATCAACAGGCTTGCCCAAAACACGACCGGTATCCATAGCGGCACCGTCTTTGGCTTTGACCAATCCCAGCTTTCCCTGTTCAATAATAGTAAATGGCGCCATATCAATTTTGAACTGCCACGGCCACATGCCCCAGTATAAACCCGGCGCAAGCGCTTTCGCCTGCATACCCGCTTCGCCGTTTATGGCAATTATTCGGCCATCGGGCAGGCGTTTAGCGCCTGAGAGCGCGTACTTTTTCACAACAAGTCCAATACGGTCGTCGGGAACGATAACCATACCAAAGAAAACGCGCAGCACAAATTTGTACAGCAATAAAATAATTACGACAGGCGCAGCCCACCATAACATTGGAATTAAATTGTTCATTTTTTTTAGATTGAAAATTTTTAAGATATAATCCGGAGCCCTTGAGGTGCGGGCCTTTACGAAAACTTACAGCATTAATCCGTAGTACCTTGGCTGTATAGTGTATATTAGATGACAAGGCTGCTCGGTTGTTACAAAATTGTGAAAAAAGTTTACCAAATATGCCGGAACAATCTATCAATATCAAGTACGCGGTAAAATATTCTTTCAACAATTGTAAACCTTTTGGTTTGCGCAAAGGTTAGTATTATATACACCTATATAACTTTACGTAAATAGTATTGCCATGAAAACGATAGTAAAGCACCATGCTATAAAGGAAGGCGTCAAAACCCCAAAATTAACCGGATCAAGTAATCAAAACCAAATTAAGCCCGATTTTCCGCTTAGCGAAAAAGATGAGGTAAAGTTGGCCGAAGAACGAATGTGGAAGAATGTGAAGAAAAAGCGACTTTTGTAAGCGTCGTCTTAAGAAAAAAGTCATGCCGAATTTATTTCGGCACCTCTCAGGACGGTAAACAGCATATTGGCTGAAAGTCCTGAGAGGTGCCGAAATAAATTCAGCATGACCCCCGGTTCTACTCCAACTCCAACGTAACCGCCGATTTTGCAGGCATAACCACTACCAAATTATCACCATCCTTTTTAGCGCCGGTAAAATTAACCAGGTGGAGTTTATTGGGTTGCTGAAAGGTATTGATATCGGTAATGTTTGCCGATGTAAGTATTTGCCCGCTAACGGTTTTCCATTGTATGTCTTTCAGCTTAGTACTAATGGTAATATCGTTATGCAAATCGAGGTTAACCAGCGATATATGAATTTTCCCGGCTGCATCCTGTGAGGCAGAAACATTTAAGGCAGGTATCTTTTTACCGTCAACCACATAATCCGGCGATGATAATTTTATTGGCAGATACTTTGCATCCTGGTGAACTTTATACATATCAAATATGTGATAAGTAGGCGTAAGCAGCATTTTCTCCTTATCGGTCAATATCAGCGACTGCAATACATTTATGGTTTGCGCAAGTGCGGCGCCTTTTACCCTATCGCAATGGTTATTAAATATATTTAAGGTAGAAGCTGCGATCAATGCATCGCGCAAGCTGTTTTGCTGGTATAAAAAGCCCGGATTTGTACCAGGCTCCACATCAGTCCATACGCCCCATTCATCAACAATTAAACCCACCTTTTTACCCGGATCATATTTATCCATAATAGCCGAATGTTTGGTAACCAGTTCTTCCATTTTCAGGCAATTTTCCATCGTGCTGAAATATTCGCCTTCAGTAAAATTTGTTGCAGATCCCTTATGGCCCCAGTCGCCGGTTGGGATGGTATAATAATGTAATGAAAGCCCCCACATCAGGTTGAGCGGGATATTTTTCATGCAGACTTCCGTCCAGTTATAATCAAACGAGTTAGGGCCGCTGGCAATCTTTTTCAGCGGTGCACCCGGATAGTTTTTAGCAAATGCCGCATACTTTTTAAACTGGTCGGTGTAAAACTCGGCAGTCATATTGCCGCCACAGCCCCAGCTTTCGTTGCCAATGCCCCACATGGTTACTTTATAGGGTGCAGGGTGCCCGTTCTTTTTACGCAATTCTGCAACTGTGCTGGTACTGTTGGAGTTTACATATTCAATCCATTTCGACATTTCTTCAACCGTACCGCTGCCCACGTTGGCAGCGATGTAAGGCTCACAGCCCAGCAGGTCGCAAAGCTCCAAAAATTCGTGCGTACCAAAGCTGTTATCTTCGGTTGTACCGCCCCAGTTGGTATTTACCATACGCGGCCTTTCGGTACTGACACCAATACCATCTCGCCAGTGGTATTCGTCGGCAAAGCAGCCGCCGGGCCAGCGCAGGTTGGGGATTTTGATTTGTTTAAGCGCTTTTACCACATCCAATCGGATACGGTCCTGCTTGGCAACAGGCAGCGATTTATCCACCCAAAAGCCGCCATAAATGCCATGGCCCAAGTGCTCGGCAAACTGGCCGTAAATGTGTTTGCTGATGGTTTCTTTTGAATCGCCGCTGATGCTCAGGCTGGCGGTACTTTGTGCGAAACAGGTATAATTTATAACTGTCAACAGGACAAATAATAATTTTTTCATGCTTATATTATAGTTTATAATGGTCGTTAAATTTAATAACATTTTTCTAATTGAGGCTACAATGTTTAAAAATGAGTACAAATCAACTTATCGATTACATCGAGTTCATTGCTATAGTTCATATCATAGCAATCTGCTGAGTTCGGCTAAAGCCTTACTTTGTTAGCCATTCATAGGCGTTGGCTGAAGCCAACGGCTATGAATTTAGAAATCACAGGCAATTTATTGCCGTCCCTTTTAAGGGACGGATAAAAATAAATAAGAAGCATTTGGCTTCAGCCAAAATACCGCTTTGCTGAAAATATGAGCATCAATAAATATTTTTTAGAAATTGCAAAACGATCTATCTTGCCGTCTCCTCATTAATTTCCACTAAATTTGTTTTGATGACCAAATATGCCGCCTATATTATTGTTTTATTATTTTTCCTTTACGCGTGCAATTCGGCCATAAAACCTGAACAGCTTACCGGCAAATGGAAATATGTAAAGGTAGAACACCCGCACGCTGATCCGCCCGACAGTTTGAGCAGCGCCGAAATAAAAAGCGCTGCACCGTATATCCAATTCACTCAAAACAACCAACTGACTATTATATGGGGCGGCAAAATGCTTTCGCATGGCAAGTTCACCGTAGACGACCACAACCTGGTTTATACAGAAACAATGCCCGACGGCCGGACAAGAACCTTCCCGTTTTGGGTATCGAAGTTAACCGATAAGGATTTGGTTTTTGAAACCAGAGGTGAAGACGGATCGAGGGTTACGGCGGTGAAAGATGGTCATTAGTCATTGGGTCATTATTAGCATTAATTTGTATCTCGGTTTTAGCAAGTTGCGATGGCAGGTATGGGAATAAAGGGCTTTACAATAAGCCCGTAAGTGATAGTGTCAAAAAGCAAAAAATTATCGAGTCTCAAATGGCAGCTGCTGATCGACCAGATGATGAACAAGACCCCTCGTTTAAAGAAGTATTGGCCGATCTTTTGGCTTCTTACAATAAAACAGAAAATATAGATAAATTAGTAGTTGACGGGGGTGATAGTTTAAAAATACATTTGAAATATTATTGCTTACGCGATAGTTCGGTAATTGTGCCTAAACATTATGTATGGGGCGGCGATACGACCAAAGATTTTGTAACACATAGTTTTGTTGAAAAGGTAGTAGTTGTTAAAAACAAAGACACGGTCCTAAATAAGATTTTTACAAGAGCTGATTTTAATAACGTAATACAGGACCAATTAAAAAAACATGCTATCATATTTAGTCCATATTATTTAGGTTATGATAAGGCAAGAGGTGAATTTGGTTTAGGCTTTTCGATTTCTATTCCGTTGACGGACCTTGGCGTTCCGGCATATTTAGCAATAGACAAAAAAGGCAACTATAAAATTCTTGACGAATATGCTAAGACGGATAGCTTTAAAAAATATTAGTTCAACAAGAATTTATAATACTTCTTATGTTTAAAAAAGCTTTTGGAAGCCTGCTAAAATGTCTCGGTTTTATTACGATTTTTATTGCTGTTGGGACGGCGATAATTACAGCGGGTTATACGTTGTTTTTGAGTTTAATTATAGTTTGCATTGGATTAATTATTTACATAATAGATTCTTTAACTGTTTTAACAAGTGAAAAGATTTACAAATTTCTGCAAATAACACTTTCCATAATTTACATCGTGTTTGTTGTTGTTTATTTCAATAAGATTCTATTAGTGTTGGTATGATTTTTACCAAGTACTTCTCCCCTCTAATGTATAAAAACATTCCCTTTTTCACCACCCACTTCCTCATCAGCCTTGTCCATTATTCTCTTTCTCCCCAAAATCAAAATAACAAATGCCAGCGTGGCAGCGATAAATATCAACCCCGCCATAGGAATAGAGCTACGACTTTTAAACTGGCTTACGATAATGGAAACCACGGTGCCGATGGTCATCTGTAATGCGCCCATTAAGGACGCCGCCACACCCGCATTTTTTTTGAACGGCGCGATCGATAACGAGGTAGTGTTTGGATAAGTTATACCTACACAACACAGAAAAACAAATATTACCGCAATGGTGCCATAAACACCAAACCAACCGCTCACCGATCCGATCACGAAAAACATGGATACTATTACCATCGCCGGCAGGCTGATTTTTACTATTTGTTCGCTTTTATATTTTTTGATAAGCACGCTGTTTACCTGGCTGGAGCCGACAAAGGCTACCGACAGAAAAGCGAATATCCAGCCGTACATTTTACTGCTCAAACCATACACATCCATAAACAAAAACGGCGAAGCGGCCAGGTAGGCAAATAACCCCGAAAATGCTACTGCCCCGCAAATAGCATAGGTATAAAACTGCGGGTGTTTGAGTACCAATAGAAAACTATTGACGATAGGTTTTGGCTTTAATGAATAGGTAGGATCGGGCTGGTAACTCTCTGGTAAAAAGAAAATAACGGTGATCAAAACTATCGTAGCAATTACGGCCAGGATGAGAAATATTAATTGCCAGCCAAATGTAGCGGTAACATATCCGCCAACTGTAGGAGCAATCAAAGGGGAAATACTTAATATCAAAATGAGCAGGGCAAATACTTTGGCGTTATCCTTTACCGGGAATATATCCCGCACCATGGCCATCGAAGCTACGCCCGCAGCGCAGCCGCCGATAGCTTGTAAAAAGCGCATGGCGATCAGCATTTCGATAGAGGTGGAAAAGAAACACCCGATGGATGCCACAATATAAAGCGCCATACCTGCGTAAAGCGGGTTTTTTCGTCCAAACCTGTCCAGTAATGGGCCATACAGCAACTGTCCAACGGAATAACCTATAAAAAATCCCGACAGCGACAATGAAACCCGCGCGGTAACAATATGCAGCGACTTGGCAATAGCCGGGAAGGCGGGCAAATACATATCAATAGAAAACGGCCCTATCGCAGTAAGCGCACCTAATAAAAGAACAAGAAAAACGTACCGTTTTTGTGTCATATAAACGCGAATTCCCCATAAAAACTATGCGGTTCATCCTGGAAATAAAGGTAATTTAAAAATTGAGAAGAAAGGGGAACAGCCCGGCGCAATTCAAATCTCCTCATTTTCACCAGGCGTTCCGATGGAACGCGCGCATATTATTGATTTTCTTCTACCAACCAGATGTCCCGATGGGACATTATTTGAATTCCTACTCGTCCCATCGGGACGTTTGGTTGGTAGCTCGATTGGAAATCTTTTTCACGTTCCGTTAGGAACGTTTCGTGCGGAAGCGAGATTTGATTTGCATCAGGACAACCTAACGCGTATAGAAGATAAAGTGGAAAAAACAGAATTTAGTTTATTGCCCTTGCACAAACACAGGCGTTTCAGAAACGCTAACAGTGAGCTTTCCACTTACCGTATTAACTGTAGTTTGCGTCATGACGTTGGCACCCGCTTTTAAGGAGTAGATAATGGCACTGGTTGATTTTCCCAAATCCAGCGTGTAAGAGCCTGTTCTGCCCTTCTGATCGGGGATCATCAGTGCATAAATGGTTTTAGCGCCATAAACATATTTGTCAACTATTGGGTCGGCGTTTATGGTGCTTTTGTAACCGTATTTGCCCATCAGCTTATTTACCTGCACTACATAATCAGCAGCTGGCCGGCGGGTCAGATCATCGTTTACCAACCCCGAGGTGCCGAATGTTTGAGTTGAATTGGGGGTATCGTCAAACAACTGGTAAAAAAATAGCCTGTTGATGCCATGCCTTGCATATAACAAGGCTGAGCGGATGATCCAATCGCCCTGCACCATCAAAACTGATTTATTACCTATAGCCACTGCACGTTGGGTGCTTGCGGCATTTATATCATAACCATTTTCGGTAACCCATACCTGGGGATGGCCGCCTACAGTGGCCGCTAATTTCACAAATCCGTCGGCCACACTTCCGGCAGGACTTAACTCCGGTGCCCAGCCCACTGATTTCACCAAGTTGGTTAAAACATTGCCATCGTTAGCGTAAAAATGATAGTTTATAACATCAAAACAGAGATCGACATCACCATTAGCTTTATATCCCCGGTTCGTTTTGCACCAGTCTATCATATCCTGCACGTACTGCGTACTGGCCGATGCCAGGCCGCCCATCACCACCACCATATGCGGATCGGCATTTTTTACGCCTACATTTTTACCGAGCTTACCTTTATTGCCGTCATAAAAAGCCGACATATTTGCGGCATATTCCTGGGCAGTTTGTTCGCCTTTGGGGCCCGTCCACCAATTGTCGCGCTCATTATCGCACTCAACATATTTTACCGTATTAAGGCCTATCTTAACCACGTTTTGAGGGTCGCCATTCCATCTTCTGCTTGTATCCACGGTAACCAGTGTGGGGTCAACAGCAGTGTTGGAGCCGTAGCGCGCTGCAAATTGAAATGCGACTTTTCCCTGTAAAACATAAGATGCCGGGTCGGTTAAATCAGATCCGTAAGGAGCGGGAACATCCCAGGTATCCTGTAACGCCAATGGATAGGTGCTTTGCAGCCACGGGGGACATGATTTGATATCCACCAGCATAAACAATGAATCCTGTTTAGATCGCTGGTACATGATATCCATATTCCAGCTTCCCTGGTGCGATGGGTTAAATGTATATCCTCCCAAAGTATCCTCTAGTTGGTACCAATCAAGGTAATGCCTCACAGCGGTAAAATTTTCAATCGCGGCCATTTTTGGCTCATATATCGTAGATACCTCACTGGGGTCGGCCGGATCTTGAAGAAAATTCCATTCGTAGGCATTTACGCCAAACATATTTTTTAACTGGATAAGGCTGGTATCTATTGGCTGATTGACAACCGTAGTAGAACTTGTTGACACTGCCGGGTGCGTAGCCGGAGCCTTTTTACATTGACTAAAAAAAAATGCTGAAAGTAATATTAAAGCAGAATAAAAATACAGGAGCCTTTTTTTATCTTTCATATAATAGCACTATAGTCCTCAATGTCTTATACGTACAAAGTTAAACTTTGGTTTTGTGCAATAGAATCTATTTGTGCAGTTTTACAGCTAAATTTCGCAATTTATCATCCAGGTAATGCCAAAACGGCCGACATCATGTATAGTGCCGTTAAAAATTTCTCTATAACGGTTCGTTACTTCTTCGGTATTGCCCGGAAGTTTAAATAAGGGATTAATTTCATGGCTTTTTTTTACCGAAATACGAAGATTTTATATCCGAAAATCCCAAAACCAATAATTGTTATTACATTCGTCAAGTAACCACGTAAACACTTTTTCCTTTAATCCCGATATAAAAGAATCCTCATTAATGGCCTTACTAACCATCCTGTTTTGCATTATATTTCTGGTTATTCTAGTAAGCTGGGCAAAAGTAAATCCCTTTCTCGCCTTCCTGCTGGTTTCCATTACGGCGGCTTTATTATTAGGCATCCCGCTGGACAAAGTGACCGCCTCCATCCAAAAAGGCATTGGCGATACGCTCGGTTCCATCGCCATTATTATTTGCCTGGGAGCCATGTTGGGCAAACTTGTTGCTGACAGCGGCGCGGCACAAAAAATTGCAGAGGTTTTGGTAAACGCGTTTGGTGTAAAATACATCCAATGGGCGTTGCTCATCGTCGGGTTTATTATTGGCATACCACTGTTTTATAACACGGGTTTTGTACTGGTGGTGCCGCTTATTTTTTCTATCACTTATAAATATAAGCTTCCTGCGGTTTATATAGGTTTGCCGATGCTGGCAGCGCTATCGGTAACGCACGGGTTTTTGCCGCCGCATCCTGCGCCGTCCGCATTGGTACTGGTTTTTCATGCCGACATGGGTAAAACGCTTATTTACGGGATTATACTTGCAATTCCGGCTGTTATATTGGCAGGGCCGCTATTTGCGCGAACGCTGAAAAAAATACAGTCAACCCCGTTGGATACTTTTATTGCCAAAGAACTGCTTTCCGAGAAACTTCCCGGAACGGCCAACAGTTTTTTAACCGCTCTATTGCCGGTTATCCTGTTGATGGCAGCCACCATCTATCTCAATATCGATCACTCCAAAAGCCAGCTACACACACTGATCGCCTTTTTGGGCGAGGCACCTATCGTTATGCTGATATCCCTTATTATCGCCACGTTTACGTTGGGCATAAAACAGGGCCAAACCATGAAGCATCTTGGCGGGATTTATGGAGAGGCGGTTAAGGATATTTCCCTAATATTGCTGATTATAGCCGGTTCGGGGGCATTTAAACAGGTACTCACCGATAGCGGCGTAAGCACCCATATTGCCGATTCGCTTCAAAGCCTCAATCTGCAACCGTTGGTTTTGGGCTGGCTGATAGCAGCCATTATCCGTATCAGTTTAGGATCAGCGACTGTTGCCGGTTTAACGGCCGCGGGCATTGTTTCATCAATGGTGCTGCGCGATCATACCATAAACCCCAACTTAATGGTACTGGCGGTCGGCGCGGGCAGCCTGGCATTTTCGCATGTTAATGATGGCGGCTTCTGGCTGTTTAAAGAATATTTCAACCTGTCCATCAAAGATACTATCCGGTCGTGGTCGGTAATGGAAACGATTGTATCAGTTACCGGGTTGCTGGGGGTACTGCTTTTAAATCAGGTTGTGTAGCGGTGGTGAATGGGGAGTAGTTATCGGCGAGTATAGGCTTACACTATTATATTACTCCTGTTAATAAACTTCACTTTTCCGGTATTTCGTAATAATATATCGGCGAAAACACGCCCTCGCTCGTGGTATAGTAACCTTTGCCATCAGGCGTAAAACCAATAGCTTCTCCTTGTTTTTCCTGCTCGTAGGGCAGTTTTTCGGGCTTTCTTAATAAGGCTTTCCACACGGGTTCATTTTTAGCACGTTTCCAGTAATATACTTTAGTATAACTTTTTATCAGTATTTGCCTTCCGTCCTTTGATATGTCGCCGGCAGTTATCCATTTAAATAATTTATATCCTTCAAAAAACAGTTTACACCGTTTAGTTAATACCAGCGTATCATTGGCCTTGTAACTTAATGGGGTGGTATAAACGGTTACCGAATCCTGCCTTTTTGAGACTATATAGATCAACTTTTCAATCGGGTCAATCATCAGGGTTTCTGCATCTTTCGGGCCATCAGGGTATTTTAAGTGAAGCGGCACAGCATCCCCTTTTGAAATACTTTCGGTCGCCCATTCCTTTTTTTCCTCCATCCGGTAGATGGTTAGATACTTTCTAAGGGCGTAATTATCGCCGATATCGCCCATATACACGTAACTTTTGCCTTTCTCGGGGCCAATCCCTACGGCAATATCCTCACAATCATGAACTCCCAGTTGTTCTTTCGGGTCGCCTTTATAATATATGATCGATTTCAACTCGCCGTTTGGCCATATCGCAAAAAAACGGCTGGTGTCGCCGCTGTCGTTGTGGACATAGTATAGATCAGGGTTTATTCCTGATGCGGCTATACCCGAAATTTCGGTCATTTCTTTGCTATTGAGATGGCCGGTTATGGTTGATTCTTTGATGAGATGCCGGTGCCAGCCATAGGAAGTAAAAAACATGATGATAACCAATGGTATCAACAGCTTTAGTTTTTGCGACCGGCTCATGTTTTTCATCGTGATAATTAACGCAAATAAACGGATTTAGTGTGACGGATAGGGAAGAGATTGGAATTTAGTTGATTAGTGGTTAGTTAATTGACGAATAATATTACTTTCCTCTTACGGGGATGTTAAGTAGTCGGTTTAACTTTGTTGTAAAATTTAATAGCTATGAAAGTTGAAATATGGTCGGATGTGATGTGCCCGTTTTGCTATATCGGCAAACGCAGGTTTGAAGATGCCTTGCAGAATTTTGCAAACAAAGGCGAGATTGAAATAGAGTGGAAAAGCTTTCAGCTTAACCCCCATATGCAAACGGATACCTCGATAAATATCGATCAATACCTGGCTGAAGTTAAAGGTTTCTCCATCGATCATGCCCGGCAATTAAATGCGCAGGTAACTCAAATGGCCGCTGCAGCGGGTTTAACCTATAATTTTGATAAGGCGGTAGTAGCCAACAGCTTTAATGCGCACAGGTTGAGCCACCTTGCCAAAAAACATGGTTTAGGTGTAGCAATGGAAGAACAATTTTTTAAAGCTTATTTTACAGATGGCAAAAATATTGATGACACCGAGACGCTGGCAGCACTGGGTGCCGAAATAGGGTTAGATGCAGATGAAATCAAAAATATCCTGAAAAGTAATACTTACGCTGACGATGTAAAGCATGATATTGAACAAGCACGGGACCTCGGCATACAGGGTGTACCATTCTTTGTATTGAATAATAAATATGCTATTTCCGGGGCGCAGGCGGTTCCGGTATTTGAGCAAACATTAGAAAAAGCCTTTGCCGACTGGCAACTGGAAAACGCAAAACCAGCGCTGGAAATTATTGAAGGTGAATCGTGCGGGCCTGATGGGGATTGCTGAGATTAGGACTAAAAATCTATTGTTGCATTTTGTTATAATTTGTT
>CAZZUU010000036.1:0-1198 GCA_964657275.1 uncultured Mucilaginibacter sp.
CGCAAGGTATTGCCGAGAAAAACGGCTGGAATAAATTTGTCGGGCTCCAATATTTTTACTCACTTGCCGGGCGCGATATTGAAAGAGAAGTTTTGCCTATGGCTGCCGATCAAAACATGGCGATGATGCCATGGAGTCCGTTGGCCGGAGGCTTTTTAGGTGGCAAATATTCGCGTAACTCGGCAAAGGCGGAAGGTAGTCGTCGGGATACTTTCGATTTTCCACCCATCAATAAAGAAAAAACATACGACATCATTGATGTGATTACCGAAGTAAGCAAACAACACAACGCTACAATTGCTGAAATTGCGTTAGCATGGGTGCGTCAACAAAAAGGGATTACCAGTACCATTATCGGCGCAAAAACGGTTGAGCAGTTACAAGCAAATATCAAATCGACTGAGGTTCATTTAACTGAAGAAGATTTAAAGAAAATTGGCGAAGTAAGCGCGTTACCAAAAGAATATCCCGGATGGATGGTGGAGCGGCAGTCTATGGACAGACAAGTGAAATAGTTCATAGTTCATAGTTAGAATTTTCTCAAGCTTCAAATGTGTGTAATTTATCACATTTCTTCTGCTATGAACTAACTCAGCGTCTTCAACACTTTGACCACATGCTCCACTTGGTCGGCATGGACATCTAAATGAAGCACGAAGCGTATCCGGTGTGAGTCGGTGGATAACGCTTTTATGCCGTTGTCAGCCAATTTTTGAAGTACCGAACCTGCGGGCTGCATGGTATCAAATAAAATAATATTGGTTTCAACGGGCAACACATGCTTTACCGCTTTACATTTTGCCAGCTCTTCTGCTAATATTTGCGCATGAGCGTGATCGATCTTTAGCCGGTCGACTTGATGATCGAGCGCATAAATCCCGGCAGAAGCTAAAAAACCAGCCTGCCGCATCCCCCCTCCTAAAACCTTGCGTACCCTTCGTGCATATCTGATTGTTTCTTTTGAGGCCAATAACAGTGACCCTACGGGCGCACCTAGTCCTTTTGACAGACAAACAGAAATACCGTCGAAATATTTACCATAATCGCCCGCTTTATCACCCGTATGAGCCAAAGCGTTAAAAATTCGTGCGCCATCAAGATGGAGCTTTAGCCCTTTTGTCTTACAAAGCGCCGCTGTAGGCTTTATCTGTTCCAGCGTATAACAACTGCCACCGCCTTTGTTAACCGTGTTTTCCAA
>CAZZUU010000036.1:1208-17833 GCA_964657275.1 uncultured Mucilaginibacter sp.
ACTACCAAGCTGGTTCGTGGATAATGATCGTTTATGGCATTTATCTCAGGTTCTATCATCTCAGCAGAAATAATTCCCCTGTAGCCGTTTAGCAGGCGTGTAGAGACGCCGGAATTGAACGCGATGCCACCACCCTCGTACCGGTAAACATGTGCGGTTTGGTCCGCAATCAGCTCATCCAAAGGTTGCGTAAAACATTTAATGGCAATCTGGTTGGTCATGGTGCCGGAAGGACAAAAGATTCCTGCTTCCATGCCAAAGATACCCGCAGCTTTTTCTTCCAGTTCATTGACGGTTTCGTCTTCGCCAAAAACATCGTCACCTACTTTTGCGTTCATCATTGCATGTAACATGCCGGGTGTCGGGCGTGTTACAGTATCACTTCTTAAATCAACCATCATATTATTTAACAGGCTTAGGTCAATTTTAGTGATTTAATTTGTTTTAACCTTGCCTGGGTTTATTTTTACTTCCATAAATCTACATTACTTATGAAAATAGCAGTATTTGGAGCAAGCGGCCGCATCGGCAGCCGCATTATCAACGAAGCATTAAACCGCGGGTTGGATGTTACCGCCCTTGTGAGGCAGCCTGAAAACTACACTGGCGAACGCCCTCATTTAAAGGTTGCAAAAGCCGACATTTTTAAAACGCAGGACGTTGAAACCGGCGCATTTGACCATGATGTTGTTATATGTGCTTACAATAACACGCAAGGCGCGCCGCCATCTACTATAACAGAACTTGCTGTTCCATTATTAAACGGAATTAAACAAGCCCATGTAAAACGCCTGATTGTTGTTGGCGGTGCAGGAAGTTTGGAAATTGCACCCGGAGTTCAACTGGTTGATACCCCTGAGTTTCCTGCGGAGTATAAAGCGGCAGCGCTTGCACATCGCGAGCTTTATAAAATAATTCAGAAAGAAAAAGACCTTGAGTGGACCTATGTTAGCCCCTCAGCAGAAACTGCGCCGGGCGAGCGTACTGGCGTGTTTCGTATCGGCGGCGATCAATTATTGGTTGACGACGCCGGAAAAAGTTTTATATCAATGGAGGATCTTGCTGTGGCTATAGTTGACGAGATAATTACTCCAAAACATACCAGGCAGCGGTTTACTGTAGGTTATTAACTTGCATCAAAAAGTATGTTGAGGCGAGCTTACATTATACCTGTTATTTAGCAATAACGATATCACAATCTCATGTGTTCCGTTGCTTACCGTATTAAGCCCCGAGGTAGTGATATCATAGGAATAGCCCACATTGATAAATGAGCTGATATTTATACCGGCGAGCACGCCGAACGAATCGTCTTTGCGGTAAGATCCTCCGATCCAAAATTTATCCCTGAAAGCGATCTTGGCATTTACATCGTAAGTAAGCGGTGTCGGCTGAATGCTCTTTATCAAAAAGGATGGCAAAAGCGCGAGGTCATCAGTTAAAAACAGCTTGATACCCCCTGTGAAGAAATATTGCGGAACCGTTTTGCTTTTACTCGTTACGGAATTGTTTGTAGTTAAATAAAGATCCTGCGAAAGCAGTTGCTGGACCGAAGCGCCAAAATAATATTGTGAAGAATACAGCCACACACCTGTACTGAGATCGGGCTTCCACTGGTTATTATTCCCGTTCGCAATTGCCGGATCTAACGGGTTTTCTAAATTGAGCGCCGATTCATTCAGGAGAATATGATTAAAGCCGGCGGCTACACCAACGGCTAAATTTACATTTGCCGCTATACCTATATGATAAGCGTAAGTAAGATCGATATTGGTTTGGCTGATAGGGCCGGCCTGGTCAGATACCAATGTAAAGCCTATCCCATGATGGGGTGCTGCGGCCTGGTAATTTTGTGTGTATGCGCGGCCTAACGGGTTTTCACCGCTACTGGATGGAAATTCATTTGCGTCGCCCTGTAAAAAATTACTGCCCAGCGGGGCATCAACAGTCAAATAGCTGGTTACCGGTGCGCCCTGCAAACCCGTCCATTGACTGCGATAACCGGCCTTAACATCGGTATAGTTTTCAATGCCTGTTACCGCTGGGTTTAATAATAAATTATTAAAAACGTATTGCGTGTACTGGGGTTTTTGCTGCGCAGATGCATATTCAGTGCCGCAAGCAAAGCACACTAATAAGTATAAAATTTTCTTCATTTTTATATAACTGTCAACCGGCAGAAAATGCCTTTTTGGCAATTCTCAATTTTTAAATCGCAATAATTGGTGTTTTAGGTTAACCAGGCTTATCAATACCCGGCAGCTAAAAATAATATAGTCAACTACGAATATACCGTTTCCAGTCAGCTATTGTACATTTTAACCAAATTTAACTAAAAAAGCGGCGTTGCAACCACCCATCCGTAGCACTTACCTTGCATATCAATTACTGTACAAGTGATTATATGGTTGCTTGCCGAATAATATTTACGATAGCGGCAGGAAAAAAATATCGTTTTAAAAATTGCCTGAGGTTACCCTCATGAACTGTTAAAAAAACTTATCCGGGTTGGGAACCAGGTTTAAAAATTTTTCAAAATTTTGGGCGTAGTTCGAGTGATCAAGCTTATAATAAAAAGCCCCTTTTTTTGATGAAAGCTTATCTTTTTCGGGCAGTTTAACTAATAGACCGGTAGATAATAGCTTACGACTAAAATTACGGTCGTCAAATTTATTATTGTAAACACCTTCATACAATGCCTGGAGCTGAGGTATAGTAAATCTTTCCGGTAATAATTGAAACAAAATGGGATGCAGGGCGGCTTTGTAGCGTAATTGCCTTTTGGCGACCTTTACCATTTCATTATGGTCGAATATCAAATCAGGTATCTCATTTAGCAAGAACCACTCGGCATGATATTCTTCACTTATCTGTTTTTCATACTGGTGAATATCAATAAGTGCGAAGTACGCAATTGATAGGGTACGCTCAACCGGGTCCCTGTCTGGCTTGCCAAACACCTGGAATTGCTCCATATACACATTTTTCAACCCGGTGAGCTGTTCCAAAACGCGATCTGCAGCGTTTTCAGGCGACTCGGAAGGCTGCACAAATCCACCAATAAGGCTCCATTTATTTCGCTCGGGTTCCATATTGCGATGGATTAACAATAGCTTCAAATTCCAGCCATCAAATCCAAAAATAATACAATCGGTTGCAACTAAAATTCGCTTTTGTCCAATATACTTTTGCATGAAAAGGATAAGTTTGTTACAAGTGTAAAAATAATAAAGCAGGAATGGAAATAGTTTGCAATTTTGCCTAAATTTTAACCTTTTTGTTTTACACGAATCCTCCAAAACCAAAACCTAAAAGTGCGGAAAATGGTTTAAAGAAGGTGTAAGAAATTTACTTAACTGGCTCGTTTTCCTTGTAATAACATATCCACCGCATGATCAAATGAACCTGCTGGGATTACCTCGCCTGAGTTTACAAAGAAAATCTCGTCGGCATTCTCGATGGTATTTAAACGGTGTGCAATGATGACACGCGTGGTAGTGGCCGGCAGTTTATTTAAAATGTCGCTTAATAGTTTTTCGGTGATCGTATCAATATTTGCGGTGGCCTCATCCAAAATCAACAGTTCGGGGTTTCGTAATACGGCCCGCATGAATGCAATCAGTTGCTTTTGTCCCAGGCTGATGCTTTCGCCACCCGATAGCACGTTAGTATTCAGCCCCTCGTCAAAAATTGAAAGTAAACTGCCGAGATTGGAATCTAATATTACTTGCTCTAATTGTTGATTAGTGTAGTTTACATAAAGCTCGTTCCCATACAATATATTTTCCCTTACCGTTCCGGTAAACAGAAAAGGCTCCTGCAATATAAAGCCGATCTTTTTTGTACGCTCAAGCGGTTCATAAGTTCGTATATCCCTGCCATCCAGCAATACAACACCTTTAGTTGCATCATACAAGCGTGCTATTAATGAAGCTGTTGTTGTTTTGCCGCCACCCGTCGGCCCAACCAGGGCGTATGTTTTACCGCATTCTAATTTAAAATTGATATTGTGCAATATCTCGCGACTTTCATCATAACTAAAGTGGACGTTTCTAAACTCCAGCAACGAAGCCGACGGATCAACCACATCATTGTTAATTGTCACAATATCCGTCTCCAGCTCCAGGATATTTGCCACCCTATCCCATCCGGCCATAGCCAGCTGGAAATTTGCCCAAAGCGATGCCAGTTGCCGCAGCGGATTATAAAAAAGGTTGGCGTATGAGAGATAACTAATGGCAATGATACCTATACCTATTTCGTGGTTTGACACCAGGTAAAAGCCATAAACCAAAACAATGAGCTGCGCAAAACTCGATAGTAAACTATAAACGGGCAGGTAGCTGTTATTAGCAATTCCCGCCCCTATTGCAGAATTATAATTTTGTTGATTTGCGTCATCGAACCTCTTGCGAAAATAATCACGGCGGTTAAAAGCGATGATCACCTTAAAATTATTCAGGCTCTCCTGTATTTCGCCGCTCATACCGCCCACGCTTTTCAGGTTTTTGGCATTTTTTCTTTTTACCCATGGGGATGTTAAAGTTGTAAATACCAGTATGAACACAGCCGGAACAAGCGTTGCTGCGCCCAGCTTGACATTTATACTTAATAAAAATATCCCCGCGCCTAACATAGTTGCTATACTCCCTATAAATTGCATGAGCGATTGCGAAAAAAACTGGTTGAGTTTATCGGTATCGTTATTGATGCGCGATATCAGGTCGCCGGCCTTATTCTGGTTAAAAAAAGCTACCGGTAACAGCTGTAGTTTGTTAAAAATGGCATTGCGCAGGGTAAACAGCATGCGCTGCCCCACCCCTCCCATTAAAATGGTTTGCAAATAACTCGATAATAAAGCTACCAGGTACATAGCCAACAATATGCCGCAGTTAACCAATACACCGTTATAGTTTTTGTGCTGAACAAATATGTAGTTATCAATGGTACGACCAATAATCAGCGGACCAAAAAGGTTAAGGGTTGAGTTTACAAGAATCGCGCCCAAAGCCATCAACAGATTTTTTCGCTCATGCGATATCAATTCCAGCAGTTTGCCTAATGACGACCACGTTGATGATTTCGGCGCGTTGGCCTGGAGGTCATTTAGATTGTAATTCATAGTTGCTGGTGCTTTGTTGTGAATTGAAGATCTGTACATACTCCGGGCTGCTTTTCATTAATTCATCATGCCTGCCGGTGGCGGCTATTTCGCCCTGCGTTAATAAAATAATCTGGTCGTAATGTTCAACGGATGCTATTTTTTGCGTTACCGAAATCAAGGTTAAACCCGGATAGTTTTTTTGGATATTGGCCAATATCTTCTTCTCGGTTTGATTATCAACCCGCGCCGTAAAATCATCCAGCAACAGTACTTTGGGATTAATCGCCAATGCCCTTGCCAGCATAATACGTTGTTTTTGCCCTCCTGAAAGGCTGGATCCCCGCTCGGATACAACTGTGCTTAATTTTTCCGGTAACGAATTGATAAATTCACTTAGCTCTGCGGTTTCAATTGCTTTTTGTAATGATTCATCGGTAACGGTATCGCTGAAAGCAATATTTTCGCGAATACTCATATTAAAAATAATACTGTCCTGGAAAACGAAACCAACCTGGCTGTGGAACGATTCGCTATTATAACTATCAATGCTGCGGCCGTCAAATAATATTTCACCTGAATCCTGCCTTATTAGCCCCGTCAATAAGTAAAGTAATTGCGATTTCCCGGCCGCAGTAGGCCCGATAACCGCGATCTTCGATCCAGCCTTTACTTTGAACGTTACCTGTTTCAACGCAGGCTTTTGCCCATAGCTGATAGAAACATCCTTTAGTTCGATATCTCCGGTTAACGCTTCACTAATAGTTCCTCTTTCTGATGTATCCGGGGCTTCCAAAACTGCGCTTATCCGCTGAAAGGATGCGGTAGCCTGGGCTATAATATTACTCATAAACCCAATTACCAGTATCGGGAATATCAGTTGCGCCAGGTAAAGGTTAAAGGCGGCAAAATCACCCAGACTCATAGTGCCATTTATAACAAAATGGCCGCCCAGTGCCAATATACTTAATGCAGCAATATTTGCGGTGAAAGTTATAATAGGTATCAATCCCGCAAAAAGACGTAATATAGAAAGCCCAATATCCCGCGCCTCTGAATTTGCACTTAAGAATTTCTCAAATTCCAACTGCTGCGAGTTTATTACACGTATCAGGGCCGATCCTAAAATACTTTCGTTAATTACTTTGTTAAGCCGGTCGATGACGCCCCTGCTTTTGATAAACAGCGCCCTAACTTTTTTTAATACCCAAAAAAAGGTACCGCCTATAATTGGAATAATTGCAATTATACAAAGCGCCAGTTTCCAGTTTATCGTAAGCAGAAAGATGCTGGCACCTACTATGATTATGACTGATGAAGCTATCGAAATCAATGCCTGCGAAACAAATAGTTTTATAGAATCTACATCGGCAGTTAGGTTAGTTAATAACTTTGCGGGTGTTACATTATCTATAAAGCCATTGCTCTGCCTTGATATCTTATCAGATAGCCTCGTGCGCAGGTCGCGGGCTACTTTTTCCGAGGTGTAAGTTTGGATAATGGTTTGCAAAAAAGCAAAAATGAATATAAACATCACCGCCAGCGAAAACTGAAACAGTGTTGGGTTAATGTCGAAATGCCCTCGGGTCATCAGGCTATGAATATAACCATCAATCCCTTTCCTGATAATTTTTGGCAGCCAAAGTGTTACGCTGTTGCTGAACAATGCAAACAGTACCAGCATCGAAACCAAACCCGAATAAGGTTTTAACAAACTGAAAATGCCGGGTGGCTTAGGGGTGTTATTGATTTGCTTCGCCATCTTTTTTAATTAAAATTATCACGCCGGTAAAAATAACGATGTATTGTTACTTAATGATAAAGACGACCGAAGAATAGAAATATTTTTAAGAAAAGAGGATTTTTACAAACAGCCTCATGCCTAACGGGCAGCCTTCGGGCTATGTGCCAGTTGGAAAATAGTAAAAAGGTGATGTGCTTCATGCAACAGGAAGAACTCCGCCCACTCAGCAATAGTTAACACGCCAAATTTAGGATGAACGCCCGTCCGCTCCAGTTTATCTGCAGGCAAATGGTGTATCAGGTGGTATATTTTCTCACGATCAGAGGATATTTTCTTCAGCAACTCATAGGTGGTGAATGCGCGATAAAATTCAAACTCAGGGTCTTCCTCTGCTTTATAAACTTCGAATGCAGGTTCATCCGTTGCCAATATTCGGCGGATGCGGTCGATAAACACAGGTTGGTATTTGGCAAGGTGTGCAATATTTTCGTGGATGTTCCACTTACCGCGCGCCGGGCGGCGTTGGATAGCCTCATTATTTAGCTTAATGATGAGTGAGGCAACTGTCTTATGCTGATTCTTTAAACGTTCTGTTAGTGCCGGGTAAATCATATTATCTTGTTAACGAATAATATATCAAAATTGTTGATTTTTTCTCATCATATTGATTGATAACAAAAAAACAACACTATCGTTTTACCGTAAAATTGTTCAAATTTGTTTTCATAAATATTAATAAGCCCTAACTTTATATCATACCGCATGACGCTCAATTTTAACCCGCAAACCGACTATCTTTTAGAAGACAACCGCGCCCTGCTGCGCCCGCTAAGAGAAACTGACCTGGACATTTTTATGCCTTTTGCACTCAATGAACCCGACACCTGGAAATACTCTAACGTAAGTGCAAAAGGTGAAAGCGGCATGACGGCCTATATGGACGCCGCCATGACCGGTCGCGCGGACGGCAGCCAGTACCCTTTTATCGTTTACGACAAACAAACCGGCGAATATGCGGGCTGTACGCGATTTTATGATATACAACCGGGTTTGCTTACACTGCAATTGGGCTATACCTGGTATGGCGAGAAGTCCAGGGGCACGGGTTTGAACAAGCATTGCAAGTTTTTGCTGCTGCAATTGGCATTTGAAAACTTTGGGGCCGAGCGTGTAGAGTTCCGTGCTGATGCGCGTAACGAGCGCAGCATAGCTGCCATGAAAAGTATAGGATGTACGGTAGAAGGTATTTTACGCAGCAATATGCCGCTGGAAGATGGCCCGCGCAGGGATTCTATCGTGCTCAGTATCTTAAAACCCGAATGGGAAAACGGGGTGAAAGAAAATCTTCAAAAACGGCTTTAGAAAAGAAGGCGGAAAAGCGAGGCGTGAAAGGTAAAAGCAAATCCGATCAAACTATTTGGCCACGTACACCCACGTACTCTTTCCTGATCGCATATTGCCCTTCACGCGTTGGTAATCGTCAACTTCGTAGTCATCGGCTTGTTTAAGTTCTTCTGCGGTCACCTCAAATACCATTCCTTCAATTACATCTCGTTCATCATCCGTCCGGACGGCTATCGGGTGGTATTGCTGTTCGCTTTTAGCCAGCACAGCAGAGTCTGTAATTTCAACTAGCGAAAGTTTATATCCGGTTAGCGCATCGTTTGTGCCTGCCAGCAACCGGCCGAAAGATTCCAACTGCACTTTTTCTTTTTGCAGCGTTCCGTATGAAAATAAGTATTCTGTCATCGATAGCTTTATTTGGCTGAGAAGTATCTTCTATTATCTTTGAAAAGATACAACGTTATTTATTATCATGAAAAAAATCCTGAGCTTTTTATTCTTCGCATCTATCGCTTGTACCGCCTCAGCCCAAAGGCAAATGAACACTGCCGACACCATCGTTGTTAGCAATATCGAAAAAAGCTGCCCTGGTGGTTTTGAAGCATTTAACTTATACATTAAAAAAAATGCCCGGCCGCCTGCAATAGCCTACGAAAACAAAAAAGTGCGCACAACCTATGTAAGTTTTATCATTGAACCGGATGGCCGGGTAAGTCATGTTTGTACAGTCCTGGCAGCCGTCAGCGGTATGGACGAGGACGCCATAAGAGCAATCAGCCTCACACAAAATTGGTTGCCCGCTACAATAGATAATAAACCGGTGCGGACTTTTTGCAGGGTAGGCGTGCAGTTTTTAGCTGACTTTGCAAAGCACACCATGTGGGTACAGGCAAGAAGAGCAGATTGAGGCCATTTCGCATCTCACTTAATTTTAAATCCCCTATTTTTAAATTTAATGCAATCGATTGCCGATAATTTATACATTTGCTTTCAACCAATTATTTGTCGGGCATTCCAAATCTTACATTATAAAAAATCATGATTAAACTATCTGCAAAAACGCTCCTGATAGCAGGCGCCGCATTGTTCGGTTTCAACCACGTTTCCGCACAGCAAGCCAAACCAAAGATAAAATACCTTTCAGAACCGTTAGTCAAAAACATTTACACTGCCGATCCGTCGGCGCATGTGTTTAACGGGAAAATATACATTTACCCTTCGCATGATATTGATGCCGGGATACCCGAAAACGACAACGGCGACCATTTTGCGATGCGCGATTACCACATCTTATCACTCGACCGTATTGGCGGCCTGGTTACCGATCATGGAGTGGCTATTGATATTAAGGATATTCCCTGGGGTGGCCGCCAGCTTTGGGCGCCGGATGCCGCATACAAAAACGGCACTTATTTTTTATATTTCCCTTTGAAGGATAAACAGGATGTGTTCCATATCGGGACGGCAACATCAAAAAATCCCGCCGGTCCGTTCAAGGCACAGCCGCACCCGATGGCTGGGAGCTTTAGCATTGATCCGGCGGTTTTTGTTGACGACAACGGAACAGCTTATATGTATTTCGGCGGTATTTGGGGCGGCCAGCTGCAACGCTGGAAAAACGGCAAGTATGACGCCAACGGCTCAAAAACCGATTTAAAGGAAGATGATAAGCCATCGATAAACTGCAGGGTGGTTAAGTTAAAAAGTAACATGATAGACTTTGACGGTCCCGTGCATGAGGCCCTGGTGGTTGACAGCGCAGGCAAACCATTGCTGGGCAAAGACCACGACCGCCGCTTTTTTGAAGGCTCGTGGATGCATAAATACAAGGGCAAATATTACTTCACCTATTCTACGGGGGATACACATTTCCTGGCTTACGCGATAGGCAAAAGTCCGCTGGGGCCTTTTACTTATGCCGGACATTTTATGCTGCCTGTCCAGGGCTGGACCACCCATCATTCCATTATTGAGTTTAAGGGCAAATGGTACATTTTTTATCATGATACCGAACTATCAGGCAAAACAAGTTTAAGGAATGTGAAGGTGACGCCCCTATACCATAACGCCGACGGAACCATAAGGATGATTAACACTTTTACAGTGCTAAAGTAGTTTCAGGTCACGCGTTTAATAAAATAGAGGGTTAACACAACTTAACATAATTCAATGTTACCTTTTCAAGTTATTGATAGTCAAAAGCTTAAAATTGTGCAGGGTTAACATATGTTAACTCCCCACGCCCATTTAAGAGTGGACGCCGGAACGACGGTGAGATTAATATTCAACATAAATGGATATCAATCCTGATGTGTTTTATTAAATTAGGCCGAAGAAATTTAATGAGAACATTTCAAGACAAGGTTATATGGATCACAGGCGCGTCATCGGGTATTGGTGAAGCGTTGGCACGCGAAATGTCGGCACGGGGTGCCAAACTTATCCTGTCTAGCCGGCGAATGGCTGAATTGGAACGGGTAAAGGGTACCTGTGCCCATCCTGACAGTGTGCATATCCTCCCCCTAGACCTTACAGACAGTAAAAGCCTTGACGAAAAGGTTGGCACCGCCATAACCTTTTTTGGGCACATTGACATTATGGTACACAATGGCGGCATTTCGCAACGCTCGCTTGTTGCGGATACCGGGATAGCTGTTCATCGGGAAGTGATGGAGCTTAATTATTTCAGCTATATCCTGGTAACCAAAGCGCTTCTGCCGCATTTTATCGAACGGCGTTCGGGTTATATTGTGGTAACCAGCAGCGTAATGGGTAAAATAGGAACACCAATGCGCGCTGCTTACGCGGCTGCCAAACATGCTTTGCACGGGTATTTTGATTGCCTGCGCGCCGAGGTGGAACGATATGGCATCAAGATAACTATACTTACACCCGGCTATATTCATACGCCGATAGCTGTAATATCAGGCGACGGGAGTTTTCTTAGCAGTACATCCGAACAGATCAGTGGCGGGATCCCTGCAGATAAAGCCGCCAGGCAAATCATAAAGGCGATCAGAAATGAAAGGTACGAACCCTATATCGGCAAATTTATAGGCGAAGAACGGCTGGCACTTTTTGTGAAACGCTTTATGCCGACGCTGTTTGCTAAACTGATCGGACGTTTCGGTATACCAAAATAGTGGGTTTGTGTTCTTTAGTGCGATTGGGGGTGCGTTTGAACGAGCGGGAATAGGCGCTTGAATGTTAATTGCCCCCCGCGGTTAAGCGCGTTAAAACATAAGAGTGGACGCTTGCAACTTTATGTATTCCCGCGTTGATGCCTGAACAGGCGAGAGGGATCGGTTTTTACAGTCAAAGACCACTTACTTCACATAACTCTAAATTACACAAAGAGGTAACAATATCAACTTAAGAAAATTCGATAGAAAGCTGATATCGTGCTGACGCGACGGGATCACAAAAAGCATAGACTACTGTGATTTCTGGAAAACAGTGGAAAAGTCACTTCCCCATCCTACGGTCCCTCTCAACATTAATCCTCAACCGCTCATCAAAGCAGGGATTATTCAGCAAATGTGCTATGCGATGCTGCCCGGTATATAATTATTGAGCCTTGTTTTGATATCTCCATGTTCTAAAATAGCTGACATGCCGTCATTTATTTCGCACATAGCGCGGTTTGGGGCAACAATAGTTTTCAATTCACGTAATTTGTAATGTAAATCGTTTACTTTTAAACTACCGGCAGCATAATTATAAACGTTGAACCTTCGCCCTCCCGGCTTTCTGCTGCGATGGTTCCGTTATGTTCTTTGGTAACGATGTCATAACTCAACGATAAACCTAAACCTGTGCCCTGTCCTGTAGGTTTGGTGGTAAAAAAGGGCTGAAATATTTTTTCGTTAATATTTTTCGGAATGCCTGTTCCATTGTCATAAACCCTAATCTCAACCCGGTCATTTATTTTTTTGGTCGTAACTGAAACAACAGGCTTATAGTCGTCACCTGCAAATTTCCGTTTTTCATTTACCGCATAAAAAGCGTTATTGTAAAGGTTCATAAATACCCTTCCCATTTCCTGGGGTATGATGCTGATCTTTCCGATACTTTCATCAAAATCAGTTTTAAGCTCAGCATCGAAACTTTTATCTTTTGCCCGCAGGGCCTGGAAACTGAGCCTCAGGAATTCATCGCATAAAGAATTTATTGCGGCGGGTTCTTTAATACCTGTGGTCTTTTTCGAGTGCTGTAACATTCCCTTCACTATAGCGTCTGCACGTTTGCCATGTAAAACGATCTTCTCATTATTCTGAAGGATATCGTTCAATAATTCAACTTGTTCCGCGTTTTTTAACTCGGATTTTTGACTAATTAGCTCGTCGATCAATTCGCTGTTAACTTCGGAAAAATTATTTACGAAATTCAAAGGGTTTTGTATTTCATGCGCAATGCCGGCCGTCAGTTCGCCAAGACTTGCCATTTTTTCTCTTTGTATAAGTTGTGCTTGCGCGGATCTTAACTCTGTTAGAGTACTTTCCACCTTTTCTTTTTGCTGCAGCAGGACTTTATTAGCCTTTCTTTTTTGATTGCTGTTGCGCCATTGAATGGTTAGTATAATCAGGAGAAAAGCAACAGAGGTTACAAAAATATAAGCCAACGTTTTGCTTCGTTGCCTTTGCTCATGAATGGCGCTGGCAGCGACTTGTTCTTTTTTGTTAAGCTGCTGATCGAACTGCAATTGCTGGATATCAAGCGCGTTACTATGGTTTTGTATGACCTGGCTTAAACTATCTTGTATTTAAGGTAACGAAAGGCACTGTCGCGTTTTTTTAGCGTTTCGTAAGCCGACTCCAGCAAGCTGGCGGCATACATTTGGCCGGAAGGGTCATTTATTAAAATTGAAAATTTGTACCCTGCCGTTGCTTGCAAAATTGCCTTATCGAACTTTCGTTGGCCGATAGCCGAATTTGCCGAATAACTATAAAAAGTATTAAGCAGGAAATTGCCGGTGGTTAAACATTCTTTTATGCCGTCTGCGATATACGAATCGGCCTTTTCATATTGTTTGGTGTCGAATAAATAATAAAAGGTCCAATGAAAGTCGGCAACGGCTTTTGCGGATAGCTCTTTTGAAGCTGATACAACTGAGTTCATTTTTCTGTAATAAAAGACGGCAGAATCGGCTTTTCCCAGATCCTGATAACACAAGCCGGTAATCCCGTATAAATGTAACGCCTCATCGAAAAAAGGGTCTTTGTCACGCCTTAAATAACTGATGCCGCGACGCGCATTTTTCAAAGCTTCGGTATTATCGTTTAGGCTACTGTAGGCCCAGGTAAGATCGTAATAAAGCGCCGAAAGATAATCCCGGTTATGGTATTGTTCCGCTAAGTTCAGGCCTTTAAGGGCCGCACTTAACGATTCCTTGTATTGCGCAACATTGGAGTAATAAAAACTTAAACGCGAATAGGCCAGGATGATATATTTTTTATCAGGTAAACGAAATGCGGTATTTATATAATCATTGCAATAATTCAATGTACTATCCGACCCATGGTAAAAAAACATATTATACATCGATAGGCTATCAAGTATTAACAACTTGGTAGAATCATTTTTTGCTGCATGAAGGCGTAATTTCAACTTGTTGATCGTTGCATTCTGTGCATAGACACCAATTGCTGACACAACAAGGAATATGGTAATAAGAAATCGCTTCATTAAATCTGATTATAGTTTTAACGGCCAGGGGGTTTCTACGACTTTAGGATCCAACCGTTATTTACTGCACCATCAACTTGAATATCAAGTGTATAGTGCAAACAAAATTATGACCGGACTGAAAAGTTAAATATAAGAAAAAATAAACAGCGGGCAGTCCCGAAAGATTGCATCTAAAGCAACACGTAACGATTTCCCTTAGACCCAGCGACATCGCGTTGCCTCATGATGACAAGCAGAAAAGTGTGCGAACACATTAGTGACTTGCCTTATCCTCCATTCACCAGCGGAATAACTTTCTTACCAATCAACTCAATAGATCCTATCAATTGCTCATGAGTTAACCCCGCATTATCCATTTGAAAGGTAAACCTGTCAACACCGCCGAGGGCTTCGCTGTGGCGCAGTAGTTTTTCGGCAACCTGTTCCGGGCCTCCTACTACCAGTACGCCTTTTGGCGCAATGAGATGATCGAACTGCGCTTTAGTGACCGGCGGCCAGCCGCGTTCGCGGCCAAGCTTCGTCCATAGTTCGGCATAACCGGGATAATAATCGCTGATGGCCTGTTCGTTGGTCGCGCCTACATAGCCCGGCGAGTGCAGGCCTACTTTTAGCTGCCCCGGTGCAAAGCCCGCCCTGCGGCCTGCCTCGCGGTACAAATCGACCAAAGGACGGAAGCGGTGCGTTTCGCCGCCAATGACAGCTACCATTAGTGGCAGCCCCAATGTGCCTGCCCGTGCAAATGATTCCGGCGTACCGCCTACACCCAGCCATACCGGTAGTTTTGGTTGTAACGATCGTGGGTAAACCGGCTGGTTATCCATCGCCGCACGAAATCGGCCCGACCAGCTCACAAACTCCTGGTCGCGTACTTTAAGCAATAGGTCAAGCTTTTCTTTAAATAAGGCATCATAATCATCAAGACTCAGCCCAAACAGCGGGTACGCTTCCACCGACGATCCGCGGCCAACCACCA
The DNA here is from genome assembly GCA_964657275.1 of uncultured Mucilaginibacter sp. Classification (GTDB taxonomy): domain Bacteria; phylum Bacteroidota; class Bacteroidia; order Sphingobacteriales; family Sphingobacteriaceae; genus Mucilaginibacter. The sequence goes on from CAZZUU010000036.1 coordinate 16,059, forward strand.
GTTCGGCCCTGCCTTTGGAGATCAAGTCGAGCGTAGCGAAACTTTGATAAACCCGCACAGGGTCGGCCACACTCAATACGGTTACCGCGCTGGTTAAACGGATGCGTTTGGTTCGCGCAGCTGCTGCCGCCAGTATTACCGCCGTAGCAGAATCCAGGAATTCCTTTTTATGATGCTCGCCAATGCCGAAAACATCCAGCCCGGCCTCATCGGCGAAAGCTATCCTGTCCAGCAATTGTTCCATTGCGTCAACACTGCTCAGCGTATTGCTGCCATACATTGCCGAAGCGAAGCTGTCTATCCCTATTTCCATGATATTTTTTACCAGTTTGATGGTTAATCAAAGGTCTGCTTTTTGGGGAAGTAGTTCAAGTATCCGGTGGTATTTAATTAGTTGGAAATGGTAGTTATTTTTTAACACAATGGACTCAAAGAAAAAACGCAAAGTTCACAACTTAAAGTTCCTTGTACCTTTTGTGAAACCTTCGTGTCCCTCGTGGTTAAAAATACCCAGTCCCGCAAGTTTGAACTCATTGTTTCACGTGGCTACAGTTTATAATTGACTAAAATCTAAGTAATATTAATCTGCCACACACCTGAAACCCAGGTGTTCCATACCGCTGTCTTCGGTACTTTTCATACGCCGGGCAACGCGGTAACCTGAGCAATAACTGTCATTACATAAAAACGAGCCACCACGTATAACCCGCTTTTTAGCATAAGGCTCGTCTGGATCATAACTTTTTGCCGGGCCTTTAGGGTTATCAGCACCATTTTTTATATTTTGATAATAGGTATTGTTATAATTATCGGCGCACCATTCCCAGGCATTACCGGCCATATCATACAAGCCGTAGCCATTAGGCGCGAATGATGCAACAGGCGCCAGTCCGTAAAATTTATCGCGTAACGTATTCTGATCGGGGAAACGGCCCTGCCAGGTGTTTGCCTTCACCTTACCTTTGTCAACAGGCTCATCGCCCCAGGGGTATATCTTATTTTGCAGTCCTCCCCGCGCGGCCCACTCCCACTCTGCCTCAGTAGGCAGGCGTTTTCCGGCCCATTTGCAATAAGCAACGGCATCAAACCATGATATATGAACCACCGGGTAATTGCCCTTTCCTTTTATGTTGCTGGCAGGTCCGTGTGGGTGCTTCCAATCCGCGCCCTTAACCCAGGCCCACCACTGGCTGTAATCGTTCAGATCAATCTGGTGATCTGGCGGACTAAACACCAACGATGCGGCGACCAACAAACTATCGGGCGGTTTCGGCGTGCCGGGTGCAATTTGTTTTTTAAGCTCGTTCCAATCGGGTTTACGCTCAGCCGTAGTAATGTAGCCGGTGGCTTTTACAAATTTCGCGAAGGCGGCATTAGTAACTTCGGTGGTATCCATCCAAAAGCCCGTTACGGTTACTTTGTGCTTGGGATATTCATCGGCTGCGGCTTGTTTGTTATCGGCGCCCATACTAAAAGTACCCTCCTTTATCCAAACCATGCCTTGATGGGCAGCAATTTTGGTCGCGGTATTAAAATCGGTTGGCCCAACATCATTACCTGCTAGCGACGCAAACCGCGAAGGTATTTTTGATTCGCAGCATATTGCCTTTTTAGCGGGCACCAGGGGTACGACCGCAACGCTTACCGCGACAGGTTTTTGTTTGCACGAAACCAGCAATAATAAAACTGTGATGCCGATGTGACCTTTTTTTATTTTAAAAGCCATTACTTTATTTACGTTTTTATCTATTAAACCAAGTCATGCCGATCTGCCA
>CAZZUU010000037.1:0-17675 GCA_964657275.1 uncultured Mucilaginibacter sp.
TATCAAACTAAAATTTGATGCTTGTGGTAGCAGATTAGAAATCTGGCAAAGCTACGCATGACAATGCACGTATTTGCTCCAGGTGAAACAATAATTCTGCAAAATCTTAATTTTTGCCACAGCCTGCATAATTTGCATCATGTATTTCGTGATGCAGTTAATGATTCACAGGGCAGGAACCTTGTTACTTTACGCTGGGAGTCAGCGTTTCGCGCGTTTTGCCGCAGGTTAACATCTTGCTTCCCAAATAGGGGTTTTTAATGGCGGGCGATTCGCTAAGCCAGGTCGCCTTTTTCATGGGGCAATACTGCTCGTAAATAACGGCGGTGTTTAGCTTCAAACCTTTTACAACTTCGTACATGTTTTTTGAAAGGCTTGTAAAATGCTCGCGCTGGTGATCAATAGCATTGCTTTCGCTGATGTGCCGGCTGTCAAATTGCAGTTTATCGGTATAAGCCGCCCAAAGTGTTTTTTGACTTGCGGATAGTTTCTCCGAGGGTACAGCCGTAATTGCCCCAAACAACTTTTTTGCAGCGATCTTTGCAGCCGGGTTATTATCGGCCGCCAAGGCATTTTTAACACCCAAATAGGCATCAATCACATTGTTAATGGAACTGCCCGCCGTTAAAGCCTGTGCCCGGGTTTGTACCGATGCAACCAATAGTACAACGCAAAATATAACTGACTTTACTATTTTCATGCTATTTTACTTATTAAACTTAATTCTCACTACAACACTTTCTGTTTGCCCGTTGGTGTTGCCTATCCAGGCCGGGCCGTTATTGATTAAATCAATCGCTTTTTGATTAGCTATAGTATTTAACCCTTTTACCACTATAATATTGCTGATAGTGCCGTTTTCGGCTACTTTAAAGGATAGCTTTACTACGCCGGTAGTTCCGTCGGCCAGAACGGCATTTTTCTTTAAGTACTTATTAAAATTGCTCCACCCGGAGTTAGGATGTGCGCCCGATGCTGTTGTATCATCCACTGTTTTTTTACTGGTGCCATAGCCTACCGCAACAACCTCACTAAGCGAACTGTTACTTGGTTCCATCTTGATGGCTTTTAGCGAATCTTTATTGCGGGTGCTTATCTGCCTGCTTTCGTACCCGGAATTGGCAATGTAAAGCTTGTCTTTAGTACTATCTATATGTATGGTAAAATACCCATTGTTATCGGTATGCGTTCTCAAGTTTGTACCCGCTACATTAATCGTCGCCCCGCTCAGTGGCACCCCACGGTCCTTCTCTATAACTCGTCCCGTTACAATTGTTTTGGGTTGGGCCACGGCAACGGAAGCTTTCGAAGAATTATCAACGATTACCCCGGCTGCCCTTCCGTGAATGGCTCTTTCTGTTTGTTTGGCATTTCCCTCCGGCGCTACCGCAGCCACGCTATTTTCAACTTGTTTATTTTTTCGGACGGTTGGAATTGAGTCGGACCGAATATCACTAACGATAGGGGCTGATGCGCTAGCCATTTTGTCTGCCACTATTTTCGGCGGCTCCATTTTAGCAAAATCATTTTTACCAATGGCAGCCTTTTGTAAAGCCCCCGCCTTTTGTTGCGGGGCCGGCGTTGCAGCTTCGTCAGTTTTTGCATCAAACTGCTTGGCCTTTATAGTAGTATCAGACGTAGGGGCAGATTTCTCCAAAGCAGCCACCTGCATTTTATTTGCCGGCTGGCGATTATATAAAAACAGGCCGCCAACAGTTAATACAATCAATACCGAAGCGGCGGCGGCCATGTACCTCCACGGAATTATCACCCGCGGTTTAGGTGTCGTGCGCTGCTGCAGTCGTGATGCTATTTGGCTCAAATTCGCCCGGTGGTCGCCACGAGAATTACCGTAGCCATCCAACGCATCCATTAAAAACGGATCGTCCTGCGCACGGCGTTCAAGCCGGTGCATGGCTTTCGCATCAAGCTCCCCGTTAAGGTACTTCTGTATGAGCGATATGTCAGTTTCTTTTTTAGGCACTGTGTTTTTCCAGGCAAATTTTAAGGTTACGTTTGCCGTTTTGTATATAACTTTTTACTTCATTTAAACTAAAACCCGTAGCCGTGGCTATCTCTTTATAACATTGTTCTTTTAAATAAAACAACCCGATGCTTTGTTTTTGCGCCGGGGGCAGTTTATCTATGCACCGTTCCAAAGCAAGTATGGCTTCTTCGCGGTTTTCATCATCAGGATGCAAAACCGGGGTGAATTCCATAAAGTCGTCCAAATTAACTGTCTCCATCTTTTTATCCGACCGCAATTGCATCAAACAATAATTTCTGCTGAGCACATACAGCCAGCTTCTAAATTGCTTTATCTCGTGCTTGCGCGCCTTATCAATCAGCTCCTCGAATATCCCCATCACTGCATCTTTTGCCTGTTCCTCGTTCTTCAAATATTTCAGGCAAACGCCATAAACCAGGTGCGTTTGCTTTTCATATAGCTTGTACAGTATAATAAGGTCGCCGTTTTCGCGGTAACTGGTCAGCAGTTTATGATCGTCTGCATCATCTGAGTTTTTCGGCCGGGTAAAAAAATTCATTACAGGATGACGAAAATAATTTTTTTAAATCGTTTATGGAAATCGGTATTGAATTGCATCCTTATTAAAATTAAAGATGATGATGATGAAAAAGGTTTTATTGATGGTTTTATTATTTGTTGGCTTAAACGGATTTAAGCAAAGCGACGGGCGGCATATTAGCGGAACGGTATATTCCAAAGATGACGGGACAGCCCTGGCAGGCGTAAATGTAAAAGTTGAGGGCACAAGCACTAGCGCAATTTCAGATGCGGCAGGAAAGTTCATTATCGTACTGCCTGACGGATATGGTAAACTAACATTTAGTTTTAGTGTGTTAGGATTTAAATCGAAGACGATAACTGTTGGTAAAAGCAATTCGATTAGGGTTTACCTGGAACAAAATTCCATTGCGCTTAACATGAACGACTTTAGCGGCGCAAAACGTGCAGATATATCAAGCAGTATAGCTGCCGCTATCGGCAATAGTAATAGCGCTCCCCGAAGTGATAGGGGCAGCCAAAACGCCTCGCCAAGTTTTACTACTTACAGCGCGCCGCTTATCAACTTTAAGCCGCATCCGGCCAACGATAAGTCAGCTTCAAAATCGCGCAGGGCAGGTACCAATACCGAAAGCTACAGCCGGATATTTGAAAACGGCTTCAATAATGCCAAAAGCGACCCGCTGTCGACATTTTCAGTTGATGTGGATGCTGCGTCCTATAGTAACGTAAGGCGGTTTATCAATAATGGCCAGTTACCGCCTGCCGATGCCGTGCGCACGGAAGAGATGATCAATTACTTTAATTACAACCTGGCGGGGCCAACCAATGGCAGCCCCGTAGCGATACATACCGAATTATCGGCAGCACCATGGAACCCCCGGCATAACCTGCTGCGTATAGGCTTAAAAGCCAAAACCATGGATGCCGGTAAGCTGCCGCCATCAAACCTGGTATTTTTAATTGACGTATCAGGATCGATGAATATGGCCAACAAACTGCCGCTGGTAAAGGCGTCGATGAAATTACTTGTTGAACAACTACGGCCGCAGGACCAGGTAGCCATTGTTACCTATGCGGGACGTGCGGAGGTGTTGCTTTCGTCGACACCAGGCAGTCACAAAAAAGCTATTATTAACGCTATTGAAAAACTGAACGCCGGCGGATCAACCGCAGGTGGTGAGGGTATAAAGATGGCCTATCGTATAGCAAAAGAAAACTTTATGACTGATGGAAATAACCGCATCATTATGGCTACCGATGGTGATTTTAATGTCGGTCCTTCGAGCGACGAGGATATGGAACAATTGATTACTGAAGAACGCAGCAGTAATGTAGCCATATCAATAATGGGTTTTGGTATGGGAAATTTGAAAGACAGCAAAATGGAAACCCTGGCCGACAAAGGCAACGGCAACTACGCTTATATTGATAATCTTTCTGAGGCGAAGCGGGCACTGGTAACGGAGTTTGCCGGAACATTGTTTACCGTTGCAAAGGATGTAAAACTGCAGATAGAGTTTAATCCTGCCAAAGTACAGGCTTACCGCTTGCTGGGCTACGAGGACCGCCTGTTAAATAAGGAAGACTTTAACAACGATAAAAAAGATGCCGGCGATATGGGCTCGGGCCATACGGTTACTGCGTTATATGAGATCGTCCCTGCAGGAACAAAGGACGACGAATTCTCAGGCGACGTTGACCCGCTCAAATATCAGAAAACCGGGCCGGTGGTGCCCAACGCCGGATCGGGTGAAATGCTGACCATTAAATTTCGGTATAAAGAAAATAATTCGACCGCAAGCAAAATGAGTTTGGTTACAGTAAAAGATAATCCGCTAAAAATAGATTCAACTTCCGTCGACTTCAGGTTTGCAGCTGCGGTAGCGGAGTTCGGTATGCTACTGCGTAATTCGCCCTATAAACAACAGTCTTCTATGGGCCAGGTAATCTCTTTAGCGAAGGCCGCCCAAGGTGAAGATAAAGGTGGCTACCGCACTGAATTTGTGCGACTGGTGCAGGCTGCGAAATTGCTCGCAAAGAGTGAACTGGCGTCGAAATAATAAGTTTAATAATATTTTTACGGGGTGGATTCTTATAAATCTATCCCGTTTTTTGTACCCCCATCTGTTAATTGTGGGTTAAGATTTGATTGTAAATTAAATCATTAATTACCAGATTTTTATGATGGAGCAGGATAATTTTGTACAGTATTGCCCATTCCTCTCCCGATTTTTCCCCACCAGGGTATTCTGATAAAGTGTGATTTGCTAAATTTTATTAACTACGAAAGGAATTATTTATTTTAAACGCCAATATCGTCCAAATGCAGTCAAAATACTTGCCACTGGCACTTAAATTGCTCATTACTAATGGTTATAGTATAATGAGATGGATAGCGAGGCATTTTTGATATTACGGAGAGACACAGAAAATGTGATATTTCTGTTGTTTTCGTTAAAGCGATATTACTTGAAAAAACGATATCAAAAAGAAGTGAGAATGGTGAACGATTCAATAAATATGACCAACGTATCATTAAGGATGATAGACCGGGAATTAACCGGATTATAGGAGACGTTAATTTATAAGTAATTTATAGTAACAGATTTGTTACAATTAATACGAATGTTGGCAAGTAGTTTTTAAAACATATATATTAACATTTAATTTCGTACCTGATAGAAAAGTAATTGATTATGTGCAAACTCGTAGTAATAGATGATAACCCAACAGATCACTACATTATGCAAAGGTTACTGCATAATAATTACAACTGTGAACAAGCCACTTATACCTATGATGGACGGTTGGTTTTAGATTATCTGGAAGAAAACAAAAATACCGGTAGCCGGTTGCCCGATGTAATTTTATTGGATCTTGATATGCCCGAGTTAACCGGTTGGGAGTTTTTGGACGAATTGGAAACCTTTAACAGCGGAGCTAAAAAACCTGTACAGGTTCATATCATGAGTTCATCTGTCCGGTCGGCAGATGTTTTTCATTCAAAAAAATATGCTTGCGTTAATTCCTTCATGACCAAACCCTTATCAAGGGAATTGGTGAATAAAGTTTGCGAGCAGGCAAATCCCCTCAATAACCAGGATTTAAAAAACAGCGCCTGATCTATTTTTAAGATATTTTAATGCATATCGGCTTAGGTTGATATGCATTTTTTTTGCCTGTTCTTTCCGTCAATTGGCTATTATAGATTTATATATTGTCATTATGCAGATTATTGAAGATTATTGCATCATCGTATCGGCCATATGGTTTATGCTAGCGATGATCAAATAAACCCATGAATAAAAAAGAACGTTACAGGCATTTCGTTGAATATTTTTCCAAAAATCAGCCCGATCCCGTAACTGAACTTCATTACCACAGCCCCTTCCAGTTACTAATAGCCGTTATCTTGTCTGCGCAGTGTACTGATAAACGCATCAACCAGGTAACTCCTGCACTATTTGAACGCTTCCCCACGCCCAACGCGCTGGCTGCATCTACCCCCGAAGAAGTTTTTAACTATATCCGTAGTGTTAGCTATCCAAATAATAAAGCCAAACACCTGGTAGGCATGGCAAAAATGCTGGTAGACGTTTTTAATGGTGAAGTGCCTTCAGGTTTGGATGACTTGCAGAAGATGCCCGGGGTTGGCCGCAAAACTGCTAATGTGATTGCGTCGGTGGTATTTGATGCACCTGCCATAGCTGTTGATACGCACGTTTTTAGGGTAGCTAACCGCATCGGTTTAACAACAAATGCCCGCACGCCGCTGGCTGTGGAAAAACAGCTGATGGAATACTTGCCTAAAGATGTTTTGGGGATGGCCCATCACTGGCTCATCTTACATGGGCGCTATATCTGTGTTGCCCGTAGGCCTAAATGTGAGATATGTCCTATTAGCTGGTTTTGCAAATATTACGCCCAAACACATACCGAAACCGCGCTGCTTAAAGCCGAAGCTTTAAAGCTTAAAAAAGCAAAACAGCAGAAAAAAGTCAAAGCGCTAAATGCCATCAGCAAGGAGTTGGCAAGGCGGAGTGTGGATAACAATGGTTGATTTAATTGATTAAGTTAATTAAGTTAGCTGTCGCATTGCAAAAAGGGTGATCCTAATCGGCCAACTAAGCAACTCTAAAATAATTAGCAATTTTTTTACTAAAGAAATTAGTATTTAATAAAAATACTTTTTACATTTGTTAACACAATTTTTAATATGAGCAGCGCAGATAAATTAAAAGCACTACAGCTAACATTAGATAAGCTGGAAAAATCGTACGGAAAAGGTACCATTATGAAATTAGGTGATACCGCTATTGAGGCCACTGAGGTAATTCCAACAGGCTCTATAGGCCTTGATATTGCTTTGGGTGTTGGAGGTTTGCCGAAGGGAAGAGTAATTGAAATATACGGCCCCGAATCATCCGGTAAAACAACGCTGGCTATACATGCCATCGCCGAATCGCAAAAAAGAGGCGGCATCGCCGCGTTTATAGATGCAGAACATGCGTTCGATCGCTTTTACGCAAAGAAATTGGGTGTGGATGTAGAAAACCTGCTGATCTCGCAACCCGATAACGGTGAGCAGGCGCTTGAAATTGCCGATAACCTGATCCGCTCAGGCGCAATTGATATTTTGGTTATCGACTCTGTAGCTGCCCTTGTACCAAAAGCCGAAATTGAAGGCGAAATGGGTGACTCAAAAATGGGATTACAGGCCCGTTTAATGTCACAGGCTTTGCGCAAACTAACCGGAACAATCAGTAAAACAGGATGCTGCTGCATATTTATCAACCAGCTGCGCGAAAAGATAGGCGTAATGTTTGGCAATCCAGAAACAACAACCGGCGGTAATGCGCTTAAATTTTATGCGTCTGTTCGTTTAGACGTTCGCCGGATATCACAGATAAAAGATTCTGATGAAGTATCGGGTAACCGTGTTAAGGTAAAGATAGTGAAGAACAAAGTGGCGCCGCCTTTCCGTATCGCTGAATTTGACATCATGTTTGGAGAAGGCATATCCAAAGCCGGCGAGATCATCGACCTTGGCGTTGAACATAATATTATTAAAAAAGCAGGCTCGTGGTTTAGCTACGGCGAAACCCGCTTGGGCCAGGGCCGCGATGCAGTTAAACAACTGATACTGGATAACCCGGAATTAATGGATGAACTGGAAGCGAAAATAAAAGAAACCGTTACCGGGGACCATCTGGCAGAAGTATAGCTTGTTATTGTTAAATTTTTAAGAGCGATTATATAGTTTTGAAAAGCCCTGGTATTATTGCCGGGGCTTTTTGTTCAAATAATGGATTTAACTTTTACCCCTGAACAAGGAAAATATCCAAATAATAATCACGATAACAACAATTACCGAAATAATTCCAACAGCTGCACCTGCTTTAAATATTCCGCCAATTACCGAACAACTGCTTAAACATAACAATAGCAGCAGGGCTAAAGGAAAATATGATTTTTTCATGGTAGGTTTTTTTTAAATGATATAATACCCGAAGAGGTAAATTAGTTTTCATTTAAAATAATTTATTTAAACCTTACCTTTTTGAGTGGATGGGGTGCGGCACATTTACCCTATCGCCATGCGATCTTGGCTCGGATATCACCAAAAAGTGAAGATCGGCATCCGCTTTGTTAAAAATATAATGCCGCGCATTCTTCGGCACATGAATACATTCCTGCGACCGTACCTCAACTAACTTTCCGTCAATTTCAAAAGAGGCACTGCCTGATAGTATATAAAATAATTGTTGTGCCTGCTCGTGATAATGCAATTGTTCATTAGTTCCGGGTGGCATACGCTCTTGTATCACACTTAATGTTGCTGATTGTAATAAATGCCAGCCATCACATTGGCCGCCCCACGTATAGTGTTCTGCATTTTTAATTGATTTGATCATGTTATAATTGGTTTCGGGTTTTTAACGTGGTTTATAATTTTATGTTCGGCGGTTAGCAGTCCCTCAAATTAACTTATGATTAAGGCTAAATTTGCCGATAGTTAAGCTTTAATATATAACAGGCAATACCATTAAAAATACTAAATGAAATTTATTTCCGTAAAGAACTTTTCTATATATTTATTGTTCATTATCCAATAAATCAGCATATTATGAAACCTTCACTCAAACTCATTCCTGTTTTGCTTATATGTGCCTCGGTTCTTGTTTATACAGCATGTAAAACTAACGCCGTGAAACCCACTGTAAAAACTACAAGCAATGTAAAATCCATAAGTTCGCAGATCGCATTAAATCTTTATGCTTCCATAACCGGAAAATTTGGCGGCACAAATATTAAGGACGGGATTAAGGCGCCGTCATCTTTTTCGCATCGCGGGCCGGCAATAAATACATTGAATTCATTGTGCGGATACATTATCGATACAGTATATAACAGCTCTATCCCCGGTGTTGATACGACCAAAACGTTCACCGGCGAATTTAAATTTATTTATACCTGCAGCGCCTCTACCGTTGATGGCTATACTGTTTACGACAGCTTGAAAAACGTAGCTAACGGCGCAGCATTTATGGATACCGCACTGGTGGTGCAAAGCTATTTGGTTAAGGCATCAGACCCAAGCTTCAAAACTTTTTCTATCAATGGTTACATAAAATCATATATAGATAACTTAACTCCCGGTACACCGGCGCAATTTAATTTATTGTCAAGCTCATATGGTTTAAGCGGCCTGACTGTTGACAATACCAGCGGCACGCCTGATGTTACTACCGGTACAGCAAAATTCAGTACTACAGCTACCAGCCAGGGTTCGACCGGCGGGCCAGTAACCGCTTCTTATACAGGAACGATCGTGTTTTTAGGGAATCACATGGCAACGCTAACCGTTACCACAGGAGGTATAACTTATGTTTATACCGCAAACCTGCTTACCGGGGTGTTAAGCTAAACGATAAAATTATTTATCCCATTCAATGGGCACAAAATGCCGGGCTTTTGTCCGGCATTTTTATTACTCCCTGTTTGGATATTGGATTAAATACGGCTTTCATTTATCTTTAAACTGTCTATGCCAAATAACTTTACATCAGAACGCCTTTCGTTAAAACCTTTAACATTAAGTGATGCCGAGTTTATTTTGGCATTAGTGAACACAACTGGCTGGATCAGGTTCATTGGCGACAGAAAGGTAAATGATATTTATGAAGCTAATGCATATATTAAAAAAATCCTAAGCATCCCCACTATTAAATATTGGGTAGTTAGGCTCAAAAATGCTGAAATCCCCGTTGGTATTGTAACCTTTATTAAGCGCGACTATCTGCTATACCATGATATCGGTTTTGCATTTTTGCCTGCCTATGCAAAAAATGGATACGCTTTTGAAGCGGCTTCAGGCCTGATAGCCGAACTGGTAAACGAATATCAGCTTCGCCGGTTGTTGGCTACCACGATCACGGAAAACCTAAATTCTATCAGTTTATTAAACAAACTAGGGTTTAGATTTGATAAGGAGATACAGGTTGACGGGAAAAGCTTGCTGGTTTATACGTTGACGACAGAAGGTGACTTAACTGAAGAGTGGCCGGCTCGGTCTTAAAACTTACAGCCGTTTCCAATAGATAAGCGTACCTGTTAAGCCTCCGTGAGGTTTTAATGCATAATCGGGTATCTCCCCGGCTAAGTTATAGCCTAAGCCCTCGTAAAGTTTTGCAGCGCCGCCATCGGTAGCGGTATCCAGCATCAACAACGTTTTGTTCCGTTCAACAGCTATGTGTTCGGCGGCCTGCATCAGCGCCTTTGCTATGCCCTTACCACGGTAACTCATAAGTACCATCAGCTTGGCGATTTCGGCTCTGTGGGGTTGATTGGGCGGGCAACTAAGCAGCAATGTCACAGTGCCTGCAAGATAATCGCCGTCAAATGCGCCGACTATCACTCTTTCGTCCCGGGCAGCATCATCAAGTGAGCCTTCCCAAAATTTATTCGCCGCAACTAAATCCAGCGGATGCATAAAACCAACAGAGCCGCCATCAGCCACCACTTCAATAAGGATTTCGCTTAGTGCGGAAAGAATTAGCGGTGACGCGGTGAGCGGCAGTATCGTTATTTCGGGCATGATAAACAAATATAAAATGTTCTGATCAAAAAAAACCGGTAAAAAGATTAAGCTATCGCTTGAATATATTTCTCTATTTTAGCTAAATAAACTACAAATCGATGTCATTCCAGGCATACCTTAACAATATAAAAACCAAGACAGGTAAAGGGCCGGGTGATTTCAGGAAGCTTGCCGAACAAAAAGGCTTTACGGTAAATGGCAAATTAAAATCTAAAACTAAGGCCGGCGAAATAGTAAAATGGCTCAAAGACGACTTTGATTTGGGAAACGGCCATGCAATGGCTATATATGCGTTGCTTAAAGGAATAAAAAGTGAAAATGATAAAATAAACTTTGCAAGAACATGAGTCAGCGAATTAAGCTATTAGTTTTAGTGTTACTGTGGATCCCTGTTTCGGCCTCGGCGCAAAAACACCACCGCGACAATAAAAACAAACCGCGTTCAGGTCATTTTTTATATGTGGCGGTACCAGGCATACGCGATTATTTGGGGTATGGCGGGCATGGTCTGCTTGTTTTTGATATGGATCACAACCATCAGTTTGTTAAACGTATTGAAACACAAGGTTACCATCCAAACAAGCAGGCTTCAAATGTTAAAGGCATTGCGGTAAGCATCCCTTTAAACAGTATTTATATCAGCACCATCGAATCGTTACAACGGATAGACCTAAGCACCGGCAAAATCATTTGGGAAAAACAAATTGACGGCGGATGCGACAGGATGTCGATATCGCCGGATGGTAAATTGATGTACGTGCCTTCGTTTGAAAGTACCGACTGGAATGTTGTAGACTGCAAAACAGGCGGAATTATAAAAAAACTCACAGGCTTTAAAAAATCACACAATACCATCTGGGGCCCATCCGGAAGGTATGTCTATTTGGACGACCTGGCATCTCCCTGGCTGGCTGTAGCCGATACAAAAAGTCATACTGTGATCGGTAAGATTGGCCCTTTTGGTAATTTCATCCGGCCCTTTACCATTAATGGAAAAGAATCCCGGGTATATGTAACTGTCGACAGCCTGCTAGGTTTTGAGGTCGGCGATCTTAAAACCGGCAAAAAACTATCGCGGGTTTTAGTGGAGGGATGGGAAACCGGCCACGTAAGACGGCATGGCAACCCAAGCCATGGCATTGCCCTCACGCCTGATGAAAAAGAGATTTGGCTATGCGACGGATTTAATATGCGCCTGCACGTTTTTAGCAATGTTGAACCATACCAGCAGTTAACAACGATACCCTTACAGGATATGCCCGGCTGGATTCTTTTCAGCATAAACGGCAAATATGCATACCCGTCAAGCGGTGAAGTGATCGATGTAAAAACACGTACCGTGCTGACAACCCTTAAAGATGAATTTAACAACAGCGTAGGCAGCGAAAAAATGGTAGAGGTGGATTTTGAAAATGGAAAAGCGGTAAAAGCCGGAGACCAGTTTGGAATTGGACGGGTGAAGTAGAAAAATGATTGACGCTTAAAAACGGATGTTAAATTTGTCTATATTTAAATTTACGCTAATCGTCATTTACCATGAAACAGCAATTTCACTACGCCACTGTTACCGAAGCTATTGAGCAACTTAAAAGCCAGGGATATACACTGGATTTCAATTTAAAAGAAAACCAACTGGCAGCAGATGGGCAATTATACGCTGCAGATGATTTTGAAATTGTAGACCTGTACCGCTACGAAGGGGCGTCAGATCCCGCAGATGAAGCTACTGTTTATGCGCTGGCATCATCATCCGGCTTAAGGGGGGTGCTGGTTACCGGGTATGGCACGTCGGCAGACGAAACCTCTGCCGAAACGCTCAAACAATTGCATTATAAATATCAACAAAGCAAACAGTAAAACACTGACATTTTATACTGTTCACGGTGTTCACGCGTTCGTCGCGTTCATGAACAGTACACTTTTACCATGCATTTTTCTGCATTTAACCGCAAAAAATGCTTTTTTTCAATGTCTTTTTAAGGCGTTACTCAAATTTAAATACCCGGTACGAATGCGGTTTAAGTGTAACTGCGAATGTGTTCTTTTCCTTTTGGAAACCGCCGAAACCCCGCATAGCCTTTCTGTTGGTGCCCGGCAGCTTATCATTGCTAACTAAATCTGTAAGGGTTTTATAAGGCCCGGCTGTTACAAGGTTTATATCTGTAGGCGTATCCAAAAATGATTCGACTATACAGGTATTGTTATCATATACATAAAGACTGATGTTCCCCGGCCCTTCTAATTGTACATTCATTTTATCGCCAAGTACTGCGCGTATCTTGTTCAGTATTGGGGTGGGTAACTGGTACAGATCGGCAAAATTATCCGGTATAACCAATATATTCAGCTTACCCTTTGAATATTGCGCCTCGTGCAATAAAGGCCAGCCATTGGGCCCATCGATAGCCGAAGCCAACTCCCATGAATCATTGGTAAGGTACTGTATTTGCGGTATCAGGATAGGCTTTGCACTTGTTGAAAGCTTCCCATACCCTGCTTTAAAAGTACTCACTAAAGCTTTGCGGTCCGTGTATCTTATCTCTGCAATATCCTGTATCCCCTTATCTTCCAGTGCATGCAGCAAACCTGACGTAATGACAACCGTTTTCCCTTCTTTAAGCTGCTGCTCAATTTTGGGTACGATCTGGTTGTCGAACTTTGCCTCCTCCGTTAGCAGGATCAGCGAATCTGCAGCCGGAAAATCCGGGTACATATCCATTGGCAAACCTGCCTGGCCTAAAAAATTCTGTAAAAAATCCTCACCTACCGCATTATACGGCCGGTAACTTTTTATTCCGATAGGTTTACCCAGTTTACCTATAAATTTATCAATGGTTTCAAAGGTATAACCGGCTGCGCGTGCAATGGTTGTAGGTTCAACAGGGGTGCCTCCATTATAATTTTCGGGCTTCATCATTGCATCAAAATCAAAACTGGTTTGCTGTCCCTGCCATGGCGCGCGGAATGCAGGTACGGTTTTAATACTCAATTGCCTGAAATCAAACAGGGTTATCTCGGGCGCTTTGGCAAATGCGGTTATCCATAGCTGTTCGGCATACCTGTCATAATTACCCATGCCGCCCGGATCAACCCAACCGCCGCCGTTGCCGCCGGGTTTAATATTCTCGTAATAACGGAATACATTATAGCCCAAATACTGCTGCAAATGCTGATCGCTGGTTATGGCATCCCGTGTTTCGGTACCGGTATAAACGCCGTCGAAATATTTAGGTTCTTCCGAAAGGTTAAAGCCCAGGCCCTGGAAATGCTCATACCAGTTTGGATATTTTATAACCATTTTCACTTTCGGGTTCACCTTTTTAGCGGGACCAACTACCAATTCCCTGCCTGCATCCGCCATTAGTTTAAGCCTGAAATCGGTCCAGCTTTTGTTGCCTTTATCCTTTATGCTTTGGTCGGTTTTGCAATCGGTAAAAAAGAAATCGTCCAAAACTATCTCATCAAAGTTTCTGGCTGTCAGCTCGGCAATCTCCTTTACTTTTTTTCGGTCTTCCGGATCACTGTAGCAATAGGTTTGAAAGTGATTTGGCTCACTAATGGTAAATGTTATACCGCCGGCCATTTGAACACCCCTGTCCCTGAAGAATTTTTTAACTATATCCAGCGTTTTTTGATCTACAATGTGCGTATCGCGATGGGTTTCTATATAAACCTTGTCAACCTTTAGCTGCCGCGTTATCTCGTTCCAGATGGGTTTAAGATAATTTTCGGTATCTACCATTTTTGCCACTTCGTAAGCACGGCAATAAATTGACACTTTAAAGTTTTGATATTTTTGAGAGAATCCGCTGGTGGAAAGTATCGTTAATAAGATAACGAGCGATGAGAATTTTAACTTGTTCATTTTTGGAAGGCGTTATTGGTCAGTACAATTGAACCAAAAATGCTTAATAAAAACGACAAGTAAAGTAACAAATATGATGGGTGATTGCCCGCTTAGAGATGCAGATCTGTGCGTTTAATCATAAGCAGCACGCCGATCAAAAGTCATCCTGGCTTGCAAATAAAACTCCGATAAGCTCATTCAGGCGCTAATCAGACTTTTTATATATTATCCCCTTTTTTACAATACAGTTAAAAATATTTCTTATTTCAGATTATTTTTAACCACCTGTAACCAATTAAGCCTAAAAGCGTATAACTAATTTGTAACCAAAATATTACCCAAACACCTAAATTAATTTAAGCTGTTTTTTTGAACCATTTTATCGATACCCTTAAAAAAATGACAAAAGGCTTTATTTTTAACTATGTTAAGCTTCTTTGCATCGGCTTGATTTTAAGCCATGGAGTGCTTCGCAGTTCATTCGCAAATGCCCAGCAAAAAATAAAATTCACACACCTTACTACAGACGATGGCCTATCGCAAAGCACTGCGCAATGCATGCTTAAAGACCGGTATGGCCTCGTTTGGTTTGGAACCGATGATGGCCTTAACCGTTATGATGGTTACCACTTTACTATATATCGCAACATTGCCAATAACCCACATAGCTTAATATCCAACAGCGTTAGAACTTTATATGAAGATAAAAATGGCACACTATGGGTAGGAACCAACGGAGGATTAAGTAAATATGACCGTGGCAGCGATTCCTTCGTAAACTATAGTGTTAAATCGGGCAAAAGTTCATTGATCGGTAATTCAATAAACGGGATATGTGAAGATTACCTTGGTAATTTATGGATTGGTACTTATTCAGGGTTAAACATTCTTAACCGACGTACCAACCAGTTTAAGAGCTATAAGTTAAATTCGGCTGATCCGGGGAGTTTAAGCAACAGCAACGTTACTGCTATCATAGAAGATAGTAAACATAACTTGTGGATAGGTACTGATACCGGCTTGAATCTATATGACCGTAAGAAAGATCAGTTTATAAAGTTTGTACATCATGATAATGAAGCCGGCTCAATCGGCTCCAGCCAAATAAAGGATATCAAACAGGATGCAAACGGTAATTTATGGATAGGGACTTATCGGGGAGGTATCAATAAGTATAATTATAGCAATCACACTTTTGTTGCTTATAAAAACGATCCTACAAATCTAAAAAGTATCAGCAGCGACCTGGTTTATTCATTGGCCTCAGATAAAGACGGTAATTTATGGATCGCCACCGAAAATGGCTTAAATTTCTTTAATGCCCGTACGAAGGAATTTTCTGTTTATCGTAACAATCCAGATGACGTAAATAGCCTGTCGGGAACATCTATACGTTCAATAATAGTTGATAACAGGGGCGTGTTGTGGGTGTCTACCTACTCAGGCGGAATAAATAAATTTGACAGCAATCTGCCGCTGTTTGATGTTTATCGCAGTAAAGGAGTTAAAAGCGAAGGATTGAGTCACCGGGTAGTTGCATCTTTCGAAGAAAGTAACAAGAGTGAGATTTGGATAGGTACAGATGGCGGCGGCCTTAATCTGTTAAATCTTAAAACCGGAATTTTTAAGCACTATCTGCACGATTCTACAAAAACCAATTCGCTTTCGGCAAATTCAGTGTTAGAATTGGTAAAACATAAAAACAGCAATTGCTTGTGGATTGGTACTTATGGCGGGGGAGTGGAGTATTTTGATCCCGCAAAAAACACTTTTAAACATTACGACAAAGGAACCGGGAAAGGAAAGTTAAGCGAGGAAAATATTTTCGCCCTGATGGAAGACCACAAAGGTAATTTATGGATAGGGACCAATGACGGGGGTGTAAATATGCTCGACCCGGTAACCAATAATGTTTCTGTTTACCTGGCAAATGCAAAACATCCTGAAGATTTCCACTATTTAACTACCAATACTATCCGGTCATTTTACGAAGATAAACTTGGAAATATCTGGATAGGAACTTATGACGGCGGTATAAACGTTTTTAATCCCTCGACAAAAACCTTTACGAGGCTTACCAAAAAAACCAGCAACCTTTCTAACGATATTGTGTATTGCCTTAAGGGCGATAGCAAAGGCAACATTTGGGCAGGCACCATGGGCGGAGGCCTTAATCTCTGGGATCCAAAGAGTAAAAAATTTACAGCGTATACTACAGATAACGGCCTAAGCAACAACGTGATCAACAGCATTGTTGAGGATAAGCAAGGCTTTTTATGGTTGAGTACAAATAACGGTTTAAGCAGGTTTGATATACAAAAACGCACTTTCAGGAATTACGACCAGGACAATGGGCTGCAAGGCCGCGAGTTTGTTTTGCACTCGGGTTTTATAAGCAGTACCGGCGAAGTATATTTTGGTGGGATTAAGGGCTTCAACGCGATAGATCCGGCCACTATTCATAAGAATGTAAATGTTCCACCTGTTGTTATTACCGATTTAACAGTGTTCAATGAGTCGTTAAAGGTAAATTCAAAAAACTCACCGTTAACCGACGCAATCATCGATACTAAACAAGTTAAACTTAACTATAAACAAAACGATTTAACTTTTGAATTTTCAGCTCTTGACTATACAGCACCGGGAAAAAACAGGTATGCATATATATTAGAAGGTTTTGATAAGGATTGGAGTTTTGTAGGCTGGAGGCATCACGCAAATTACACCAACCTTGATCCGGGCGAATATACCTTCAGGATAAAAGGCTCAAATAACGACGGGCTTTGGAACGAAAAAGGCGCAGCCATTAAAATTATTATAACTCCCCCGTTTTGGGCAACATGGTGGTTCAGGGTAACTATGCTACTTGCCATTGCACTGCTTATCTATGCCTTGTACAAAAACAAGGTACGCAATATTGAGCTGCAAAAAGTAATATTGGAGAAACAAGTTATCGAACGCACGCGCGAGGTAAACAAACAAGCAGAAAATTTACAGGAGTTGAATGAAGAACTGCAAGTGCAATCGGAAGAATTGATGGCACAATCTGAAGAGGTAAAAGGACTCAATGAAGAGCTGATTAATCAAACAGAAGAATTGCAGGCCATAAATGAAGAACTGTATTTGCAGCGCGAGCATGAACAACTGGCCCGCGCAGAAGCCGAACAGGCACGGACAGAAGCCGAGCAGGCCAGAAC
>CAZZUU010000038.1:0-12839 GCA_964657275.1 uncultured Mucilaginibacter sp.
GAGGTGTTGAAACAAGTAACCAAATTACCGCCGCAAAATCCCGACTTAAGCGGCAATCTGAAAAAAGACTAACCCGGGTAGTGATGTATACCCCTGTTTTCTAAATATATACAAACATTCAACCTGCAATTTTTTAATATAAAAAGCAGCAAATAATCGTTACTATTACAAATGGTTTTAACTGCGCTGCTGTATTATGTGCAATTAAAGCTGTATATTTAGTAACCAAATACAACCCTTTGCTGACCCGGCTATTCCATACTTTCGCGAGGTTGCGTGTTGTACCGCTAACAATATTCCTGTGTTTTTGCTTCTTCTTAGCAAACGCCCAGTATTTTGATATCAGCAGCAACAGGAAACGTGTCACCGTGCCTTTTAAAATGGTTAGGGACATGATCATTATCAAATTAAGCATTAATGGCAAAGGTCCTTTCAATTTTGTATTGGATACAGGGGTTGGGCTGATGTTGATTACTGATCCCACGCTTGTTGATTCGATAAACATTGTTAACAAGCGTACGCTTAAAATGGCGGGGCTGGGTGAAGGTGAAGATTTTGAAGCCTACGTTACATCGGCATTAAAGGTTGATATACCTGGTTTAACCAGTTATGATGTTGCTGCTGCCATATTAAAAAAAGATCATTTCGGCCTGTCGAATTACGCGGGAATGTCTATTCACGGTTTATTGGGATACGAGTTTTTTAACAACCTGGCTGTTAAGATCAATTTTTCTGATAGCACATTATCTGTTTCGCGACCGAAGGATATAAAACTTTTTAGAAAAGGCAGCAAAATCCCTATCACTATTGATGACCGTAAGCCCTATATACAAGCAAAAGTTAATTTTCCAAATGGAACAAAAGCCGATGATAAATTAATTCTCGATATTGGCGCCGGTCACCCCCTTTCGCTGGAGAATTTGATATCCAAACAGGGAGTGCCAGAAAAATTTATAGTTGCAAATCTTGGCGTGGGGTTAACCGGCCCAGTCGACGGCTTTATAAGCCGCATAAAAGAAATTGAATTTGGCAGGTTTAAAATTAAAAATGTTATTACCTCTTTTCCCGAAGACAATCCAGCTAATGACCAGACTGAAAAACGCGACGGCAGCGTGGGCATGGGCATACTTAAGCGGTTTAATTTAATATTCGATTATCCCGACAGCGCCATTTACATGAAGCCGCTGGAAAACCTGGCCGATCCTTTTGAACATGATATGAGCGGGTTAGAATATTACCGTGCCGGCGACGATTTTAACCATGTAATTATAAGCCGCGTAGAGCCAGGTTCGGCCGGCGATGAAATAGGCCTCGAAAAAAATGATGAGATCATATCTATTAATTTTAAACCGGTTACAAAAATGACACTGGAAGAAATAGATGCTATATTTAAATCGCAAAATGACCGTAACCTGCTGCTCGAAGTTTTTCACGATAAAAAATTAGATAAGGTAATCCTTACCTTAAAACGCCGGGTTTAAAAAAGTTGATAAAATCGTTTGTTTTACTAAAAAGATCGTATTTTACCTAAGTTTACCGATTTTTTCAGATAACAAAATAATTGATATGTATAGTTCTTTAAGAGGAAGCTCCTACTTCAGTTTGGCAATGCTTGCCGTTGTATTAATTGCCGGCTCATGTGCAACAAAAAAAGAAGCACAAACTATTACGGTTAAAACAACCGCAACATCGTCCGGATCAACAGCTACAGCGACAATTGGGCCCGGGAAAAAAGATGGCATTAAGAAATTCGGCGATCTGATACCTGCCAAAACACCGGTAGACAAGGGGCTATTTAATACTTATAAAGTAGACGGGAAATATTACTTTGAAATTCCTGATTCCATGATCAGTCGCGAAATGTTGGTGGTTACCCGTTTCGTAAAAACACCGGCGAATATAAAGGTACGCTCTTCACAATATGGCGGCGAAGAAATAAATGACCAGGTTTGGAAATGGGAGCGGCATGATAAGCAGGTACTATTGCGGGTGCCCAGCTATTCTATAAGGGCCGATAGCACAACCGATATGTATCGTTCGGTTAAAAATTCCAATCTCGATGTGGTACTTGCATCCTTTGATATAAAAGCTTTTAATAAGGATACAACAGGTGTATTAATTGATGTTACTGATTTTTACAACGGCGACATTTCGGCCATAGGTATATCAGATGACCTAAAAAAAGCATATAAGATCTCGGGGCTTGATAATTCCAGGTCTTTTATCGATACCATCAAAAGCTTTCCCATTAATATTGAAACTACGGTTGTAAAAACATATCGCGCTGGTGATTCCCCAACCGATAACACCAATGGGGCTATAACTTTCGAATTGAATACATCCATGCTGTTGCTTCCTAAAACACCAATGAAAGCACGTTTAAGCGACAGCAGGGTCGGATTCTTCGGTCAAACCCAGACAGACTACGGGACCGATGAACAAAAGGCTAAAGTTACCGCCTATATACACCGGTGGAAACTGGAACCTAAGGATGAGGCTGCCTATGCACGGGGTGAATTGGTTGAACCCAAAAAACAAATTGTATATTATATAGACCCGGCTACGCCAAAAAAATGGGTGCCCTACCTTATAGCCGGCATAAACGACTGGCAAAAGGCATTTGAACAGGCAGGTTTTAAAAATGCTATTGTAGGGAAGGAGGCCCCAACGGTAAAAGAAGACCCCGAATTTAGTACGGAAGACGCACGTTACAGTGTGGTACGATATTTCGCTTCGGACGTTGAAAATGCCTATGGCCCCCATGTTTCTGATCCGCGTACCGGCGAAATAATAGAAAGTCATGTGGGATGGTACCATAACGTTATGGAGTTAGTACGCGACTGGTATTTTATCCAGACTGCCGCTGCAAATCCTGGTGTACGCACTGCAAAATTTACTGATGAGCAAATGGGGGAATTGATCCGTTTCGTATCATCGCACGAAATAGGGCATACGCTGGGACTGCCGCATAATTTTGGTTCGAGCTATGCTTACCCGGTTGATTCATTGCGTTCAAAATCATTTACCGATAAGCATGGTACCGCTCCCTCTATTATGGATTATGCCCGCTTCAACTACGTTGCCCAACCCGGCGATGGTGTAACGCATTTTTATCCACAGATAGGCGAATATGATAAGTGGGCCATAAAATGGGGCTATAGCTGGTTTCCTGGCAACAAATCTTCAAACGAAGAAAAGGAGATATTGAATGAGTGGGTAAAAGAAAAAGCCGGGAACCCGTTATATTATTTTGGCAGGCAGGGAACCAGTATAGATCCGCGGTTACAAAGCGAAGATTTAGGTGATAATGCCATGAAGGCGAGTACTTACGGTATAGCCAATTTAAAACGGATACTGCCAAATATTCAAACCTGGACCTTTCAGAAAGGTGAGGATTTTAGTGACCTGAAGGAATTATATGTTCAGGTACTGGTGCAATTTTACCGCTACATGGGCCACGTAACTGCCAACATAGGTGGTATGAACGAGAATTTTAAAACCTACGATCAAAAAGGGCCCGTGTATGATTTTGTTGCCAAAGACCGCCAGCGCGATGCAGTATCATTTTTTAACACGCAATTATTTACAACACCTTTATGGTTGATAGACAGTAAAGAACTAAGCGAGTTTGATAACGGACTTGTAATTAACCAAATAAAAGGGCTACAGACCAGTACGCTTGGCAACGTGCTGTCACCGTCGAGGTTGTCGCGCATGTACGATAATGAAACCAAAAACGGTGCAAAGGCTTATACTGTTGCCGAATTATTTACCGATTTGCGTGGGGGAATATTTACTACAGGCCGCCCGGATGCGTTTAAGCGCAATTTGCAGCGCGCCTATATTGAGGACTTAAGAATTTTGCTGAGCGACGACTTTAAAGGCTTCCCCGGTGCTTCTGCGGATGACCTGGCAAGCTTTGGCCTTACGCCGATAAACATGGCCCTGTCTGACTTAAGGCCGATGGTTCGTGCGGAATTAAAGGTTATTGATGCAAAGCTGCCTAAAGGAGGCGATGCTATTACCTCAGCGCATTATATTGATCTGCATTTACGTATCAAAGATGCGCTGAACCCAACAAGGCCGATAGTTAATATTCCGATGGCAGGTAAGGGCCTTACAGATTACAACCAGGGTATCGAAAAACCGCAGGAATATATAAACTGCTGGCCTGAAGTTAGCCTGGGTGAATAAAAAAAATTAAATCTGTCAAAGGATTTGAAGTATTGACGGGGCTTTTCAAGAAGCTGGATTGTTTAAACACGGTCCGGCTTCTTGCTTATTGCGGGTTTTGTTAAAACTCAAGAAATTTTTCCAGCTCCCCTTTTTGATTGGCTTTCGAAAGTTTCTTTAGCCCACTGGTCATGCTGACATGATTATCGCCGTTATCTATATAGGCCGCCAATTTTTTAACAGCATTTAGGGTAACCGTCTTTGTGTCGGTAACCGACCTGTTTTTTATCGAATAGGTAGTTATACAAGCAAAATAAGTGCTCATCAGATCAAGGTCAGCCTCTATATATTGCAATATGTTTTGCTCAAGCGTGAAAGTGAAATCATCGGTTCCGTTCATCCACTTAAATATAAATTGGCCTGCTTTTAACCGCAAGGGATTGTTTTGATCACTGGGTGTAGATAGTAAATAGTCCCCGGCCTTAAGTACCATAGGTTCGGCTAACTTATAATCTTCTTTGGTAATGAGTTTAACGCTATCAGTTTGAGGTAACGTTTGCGAAAATGCAGGATAGCTTAACGCAATAATTATTATAATAAGAAAAATGCGTTTCATTTGCTGTTACAGTTTAATTCAAATCCACATTAAATTAAACTATAATATTTCGCAATCTAAAATTGTAATTAAGTAGATTGATTTTTACAAAAAATGATCAAAAGTATCACTCCTGATACCCAGGCGAAGTGTTTCTAAAGGAATTACATCTGCCGGGGCAATGTTTCCCAGGCTAACATTGGCGCCAATCAGTTTAATAAACCAAACCTGTTGCGGTTTTTGAGGGGCTTCCCATATTATAGTTTCTTCAGGAATTTGCGTGAGTATCTCATCAACCAGGCCCTGGCGCACTTCACCCGAATCACGGTATATACCAACATTACCGCTTTCGCGGGCTTCAGCAATTACCTTCCACGAGCCGGCGTCTATCTCCGCCTGCATCAGTTTTATCCATTTATAAGGGGCAAATATCTTTTGAACATCTTTCGACCCAACTTCAGATATTACGGTTAATTGTTCGCTTAGTTTGCGGATATAGTCACACTTTATATCATGCTCGATTTCGATGGAACCATCCGATATCTCTACATGCTCCATTTTATATTTATCCAGTATGCGGCGGTAAGCATCAAACTGGTTACGCACAATAAATGCTTCAAACAATGTTCCGCCAAAATAGACCGGGATACCCGCCTCGCGATAAATAGCCAACTTTCTATCAAGGTTTGGCGTTACGAATGAGGTTGCCCATCCTAACTTAACGATATCGGTATATGTGCCAGAAACTTCAATAAAATCTTCCACCTCTCTTAAACTTAATCCCTTGTCCATAACCATAGTTATGCCCGAATTACGTGGTTTTGCCACCCGTTCAGGAAGATTGATCATTTCATAGTTCATAAAATACTAGCTGGTTATAGCCTATAACTAAAAGTTCTAATTAACAAAGATTAATAAAAAACCCGAAACTTTTATGCTCCGGGTAAAAATTAATGCTAATCTAACATGGGTTGAGTTGATTTAACCGACATGCAGGCTACATAGCGCTATTTGGTGTACTTGTTAATAATATCTATTATTACCTTGTTCTGCTGCAACTGGGGCAGGTAATCGAACAGGATATAATGTTTATCCGGGTCTGATGCCAGTGCAAGCTCCAGGTAATTCATGGCTTCATTATATTCGCCTTTTGCAAACAGGTAAGCCACCATCCTGTAATAAAGCTCGGCTGCTTCCGGGTTATTTTTTATGGCTTGTGAAATAACTTCAATCGCGTCAACCAACCGTTGTTGCTCGTACAAGATTGACGAATAATCAAGCCACGCATCTACGTCTATGGGATTTAGCTCCACCACTTTTTCATAGGCGTGTTCGGCTTCTTCCATGTGGCCAAGTTTATATTCGGCATCGGCTATGGCAAACCAATAATCGGCGTTGGCAATGTCAAGATCGAGCGCTTTTTTGTAAAAATGGAGGGCCTCGAAATACCGTTCTTCAAAATCAAGCGTAACACCTATCCCAAACCAGGCATCAGCCAGTTTAGGGTCCATTTTAACCGATTTCTTGTAAAACGCGCGGGCATCGTCCATCTGCTCCAGCTTTTCATAACATTCGCCAATGGCGCAATAAGTATCGGCATTAGGCTGCTCATACTCGAATGTATGCCGGTACACTTCAATAGCTTCAGCATATTTTTCGAGGTTAACCAATGCGTTCCCTTTGTTAAAATAAGCCGATGCAAAGCTGTCCTTTATCAGGATGGCGTAGTCATAAGCGTCAATGGCTTTTTCAAACAGGCTGAGCTTGGTAAATGCATTGCCCAGGTTATACCACGCGGCGTAACTATAGGGCTCATTGTCGATGTATTGCTGATAAAATAGTACACTTTCCTGCTGGTTATCCAAAACATCATAACAAAAAGCCAGTTCATACAGGGCGTCCTGGTTTTCCATGTTTTGTTTCAGACAAAGCTTCAGATAAGTGATAGAGGTTTCATAATCGCCCATGTTCTGGTACACATAAGCAATATGGAGCAGCACCTCATCTGTTTCTTCGGCAAGGTCAAGCGCCTTTTCGTAGTTCTCAAGGGCTTCGCCGTAACGCTCCATGCTCTCATACATGTTACCGCGGATGATATATATATCCGGGTCAGAAGCTTCCAGCATAGCCGCTTTTTCAAGTGCTGCAAATGCCTCGGTTACTTTATTGCTGATCACCAGCAGTTGTGCCTGTTTAATTAAAAAAACTGCGGCGAAGGGGTGCTGGTTACGGGCATATTCTGCCACCTGGAGCGCCTTTGGCGGGTCATTCTTTTCGATGTAGTAGTCGATTATGTTCTCAAACGCCTGGGCATCAAAAAAGTACTGATCATGATTGCGAATCATTTCTTCGTACCGTTCTACCGAAAATTTTGGATCTTCGGTAAAACCAAATTCAAATTCTTCTTCCATTCAATATTGTTTCAGAACATAAGCTCAGTTTAGGGCTTTGCTAGTGCTTTTCGGGTTTAACTGAGTTTAAATTACAAGTTATAAACACCTATAATACAAAATAGTTATCAACATTCAAACATTGCCAACAGCAGCAAATGCAACTTATTGATAATTAACGCAAATCATTTTGCGGGCAAACAGCGGGTTGATAAATAAATTGCCTTAAAGATTTTTACCTTTGGCAAAAGTAACAATTATGGGCTTTAATATTGCTGAAGTACTCAATCGTTTACATATAGAAGACATTAACGGGGCATTTAGCACAGGCCAAACCTGGGCAAGCAGCGCGGATGCCGCAATAAAAGATGTCCTGTCGCCGGTTGACGGGGAGCGGATAGCCTCGGTAAAAATGGCTGATACCGCTAACTATAATACCGTAGTTGAACAGGCTGCCAAAGCCTTTAAAAGCTGGCGCACTGTACCTGCCCCAAAGCGCGGCGAGATTATCCGCGAAATAGGTGAAGCGCTGCGAAGTAAAAAGAAGGACCTCGGTACCCTGGTATCATACGAAATGGGCAAGAGCCTGCAGGAAGGTTACGGTGAAGTTCAGGAGATGATTGATATTGCCGACTTTGCCGTTGGCTTAAGCAGGCAATTATATGGCCTAACCATGCATTCCGAACGCCCGCAGCACCGCATGTATGAGCAATATCATCCTTTAGGAATCGTGGGGATTATCTCGGCATTTAACTTCCCTGTAGCGGTATGGAGCTGGAACGCAATGCTGGCCTGGGTCTGCGGCGATGTTTGCATCTGGAAACCATCAGAAAAAACACCGCTGACCGCCATTGCCTGCCAGCACATTGCACAGGAGGTATTTAAAAAACACAATATAGACGAGGGTGTATCGTGCCTGGTTATTGGCGACCGTAGCATTGGCGAATTAATGGCCAATGACCATCGCTTGCCGCTTATATCTGCTACCGGCTCAACCCGGATGGGCAAAGCTATTGGTATGGCCGTGGGTGCGCGCCTCGGCAGGAGCTTGCTGGAACTCGGCGGTAATAACGCCATTATTATCAGCGAAAACGCCGATTTGGATATGGCATTGATCGGTGCAGTATTTGGCGCGGTGGGCACTGCCGGGCAGCGTTGTACCAGTACCCGCAGGCTCATCATCCACCAAAGTGTTTACGAACAATTTAAACAAAAACTGGTAAACGCTTACGGGCAGATCAGGATAGGTGACCCGCTTGATGAAAATAACCACATGGGGCCGCTTATTGATGTGGATGCTGTTAAATTATACCTGGATTCGATTGAAAAGTGCAAAGCTGAAGGCGGCAAGTTTGTGGTAGCCGGCGGGAAACTTGAGGGTGAAAAATATGCCTCCGGCTGTTATGTAAAACCTTGTATAGCCGAAGTGGAAAACCATTACCAAATTGTACAGCACGAAACCTTTGCGCCTATACTATATCTCATCAAATACAAAACTTTAGAAGAAGCTGTTATACTACAAAATAGCGTCCCGCAAGGGCTGTCATCAGCTATTATGACAGGAAATTTGCGCGAAGCAGAACTATTCCTATCTTATGCAGGATCTGATTGTGGAATCGCGAACGTAAATATTGGCACCTCGGGTGCAGAAATTGGCGGCGCATTCGGCGGAGAAAAGGAAACCGGCGGAGGGCGCGAGTCGGGTTCCGATGCCTGGAAAGTTTATATGCGCCGGCAAACCAATACCATTAACTATTCCACAACGCTGCCATTGGCGCAAGGGATTAAATTTGATTTGTAATATTTAGTGAGGCCCCCTCTAAATCCGCCCCGATAGGGGAGACTTTAAGAAATGTTTTAAAATAAGTCCTCCCTATCGGGGCGGATTTAGGTGGGGCTTCTCTTAATCAACTAAAAATATACATGTACAACCTGCGCCAATTTGTTTTAAGCTTAATACTATTTACGGCGCTGTTTACCTGCTCTAAAGCTTTCGGGCAGGAAGGGACTAAAGCCGATACAGAGCCGCCAAAGAATTGGCACGAACTGGATCTGAAAACGGACGGTTATTTCGGGATCAGCCTTAAAGAGGCCTATCAATTTTTAGAGGGAAAGAAAAGCAAAACCGTAATTGTAGCCATCATTGACGGGGGTATCGACACAGCGCAAAGAGACCTGAAAAGTGTGTTATGGGTTAATACCAAAGAAATACCGGGCAATGGAATTGACGACGACCATAACGGTTACACGGATGATATAAACGGCTGGAACTTTTTAGGCGGGAAGGACGGCAAAGCCGATTTTACTGAAACTGCCGAAGAAGTGCGGGAATATTTTAAGCTGAAAGACAAGTACAGCAGTGTAACGGCCGCCCCGCCGGGACAAGAAAAACAATATGCTTACTGGCTGAATGTTAAAACAACCTACGATTCCACCATTAGCAAATCAAAAAGGGATATCAAGGGTATTTCATCCGAACTCAATATACTTACCGCCACTAATTATTACATTAAAACGGCGCTTGGCTTAAAGTCGGATCAAAGTTTTACTATTACTGATCTTTCACGGATTAAAACCGCCAATGATACCATCAATCAAAGTAAAACCGTTTGGGAATCTGTTTTTCACCAGATAGGCGAAACCACCACCAACGCCAAAATAATTAAGGAGATAAGCGATTACTACGCCACCTTAAACAACATCCTTAACCCCGACCTGGATGTTAGGGCGCGGACAACGGGCGATAATCCCGATACACTGGATGACAAACCTTATGGAAACAACATTTTAAAAATGTCCGACGCTTCCCACGGTACAGGTGTTGCAGGGCTGATTGGCGCTGTACGCAATAACGGCTATGGTATTGATGGAGTAGCTGATGATGTGCGTATAATGGCGCTAAAAGTTATACCCAAGGGCGATGCGTATGATAAGGATTTTGTTAACGCCATCCATTATGCAGTGGATAATGGTGCCAGGATCATTAACATAAACTTCGGCAAGAAAATATCACCGCATAAAGATTGGGTGGATGCTGCCTTCAAATACGCCGCCGAAAAAGATGTGTTGCTGATAATGGCAGCGGGGAATGATAACCTGGATGTTGATAAAGTAATCGTGTACCCTAATGATACTTTTTTGGATGGCTCGTTTCCCGATAATTTTATAAATGTTGGTGCATCGGGCCCCAGGCTGGATGAGAACCTGGCCGCCGACTTTACCAACTACGGAAAAAAAAATGTAGATATTTTTGCGCCAGGCGTGAAAATTACTTCGATTGACGCGGATGCTGAGTTTAATACTGAGGATGGCACCAGCTTTTCGGCACCTATCGTAGCCGGTATCGCTGCCCTTTGTTTAGAATACTACCCCGATCTGAGCGCCAAGCAAGTAAAACAGGCGATTTTGGAATCGGCCGCGCCCGTGAAACATGCCATGGTTATTAAGCCGGGCACAAAAGATGAAAAGGTTGATTTTTCCTCGTTATCAAAGACAGGGGGGGTCGTAAACGCTTATAAAGCGCTGGAAATTGCCTCGAAAATGAAGGGGGAGAGGAAGGATTAAATTAGTCTTGAGTTATTAGTAGTTCGAACAGGTAAGGCAGTATCTGCACTGTAATATTCAACTGCCAACCGTAAACCGCGCACTGCAAACTATTTAGAACCTCAATTGCAAATCAAACATTAGTGCTTATATTTGCGTTCGAAAAAACATCTTTTTAATAGTACGATGAGAGAAATTCAGTTTAGGGAAGCGCTTCGTGAGGCAATGGTTGAAGAAATGCGCAAAGACGATACCATTTATCTGATGGGCGAAGAAGTTGCCGAGTATAACGGTGCTTATAAAGTTAGCCAGGGAATGCTCGACGAATTTGGCGATAAGCGCGTAATTGATACCCCGATATCTGAAGGCGGATTTACCGGTATAGCAATCGGTTCGGCTATGAATGGTTTAAAACCTATCGTCGAATTTATGACCTTTAACTTTTCATTGGTTGCTATTGACCAAATTATTAACGGTGCGGCAAAAATAATGTCGATGAGCGGCGGGCAGTTTTCTGTACCCATCGTTTTTCGCGGCCCTACCGGTAATGCAGGGATGTTAAGCTCGCAGCACAGCCAGTGTTTTGAAAGCTGGTATGCAAACTGCCCTGGTCTTAAGGTGGTTGTCCCATCAAATCCGGCGGATGCCAAAGGCTTGTTAAAATCAGCCATTATTGATCCTGACCCGGTAATATTTATGGAATCAGAGCTGATGTATGGTGATAAAGGCGAAGTGCCTGAAGAAACTTATTATATCGAAATAGGTAAAGCAAACGTAACCAAAGAAGGTTCGGATGTTACGCTGGTAGGTTTTGGTAAGATCATGAAAGTGGTTAATGCCGCAGCTGCCGAACTCGAAAAAGAAGGCATCCACGCTGAAGTAATCGACTTACGCACGGTACGCCCTATTGATTACGATACCATTATCACTTCCGTTAAAAAAACAAATCGCTTAGTTATAGTTGAAGAAAGCTGGCCATTAGGCTCAATAGCTACCGAAGTTGCCTTTAAAGTACAAAAGGACGCCTTTGACTACCTTGATGCCCCGGTATTGCGCATTATGGGCGGCGACGTGCCATTACCTTATGCACCAACCTTAATACAGGAATATCTTCCGAACCCCCAAAGAGTGATCAAAGCGGTGAAGGAAGTGATGTATGTGGCGAAATAATATACTATAATTTGTGTTATTGCGAGGAGGAACGACGCGGCAATCTCGTCGTCGTGCCTCTTGAATATACGTGGATCTACAATGTATACTACGAGATTGCCACTCCGCCTGTTGGCGGGTCGCAATAACAAAGGTTGAAGAAAGACCTATACCCTGAACAAGTTCTCCCTCGGAGCGGGAAACTTTTTTTCTTCATAAAAAGGAAGTTATATTTTGAATATGATTAAAAAGATTGCCAGGAAGCCATTCCTTGAAAAGTATCCCGAATTTATTCAAGACATCTATTACAGGAATAAATATATCAGCCCGGAAACCTTCAGTTCGTATATCTTATTTGTCGAGGCAGGGTCAACGGTTGGTTTGTGCAATAATCTTTCAAAAGGTTTAACCAAACTGATAAAAAAACTTAAATATGAAAATGTTTCCTTTTTAGGTGATACCACGCTACCGTGGCTATCCAGAGATCACGATTATAAACCCGTAAAGCGCGGATTAGATTATTTAGTGGAAAAAAAAATAAGTAAAAGTTTTAACGGAGCAATCCAGGTTGATACTAATGAACTACCTGAATTTTTGAAGCACCTCTTCTGGCTGGTAAGATGCAATGGAATAGTGATTTACGCTCATTTCAGTGACCCAGGTTTTAACATAATGGGAAGTATTTGTCAGTATGGAAATATTCATATCAGCACTTTAAATGAGGAAACAAATATCGCTTTTAATCAGGTTTTGCCTGAAACGGGGTTAAATATTTCAACAACTAATGAATGCGGCGGGGGAAGAATTTTTAAGCGGTATGCCGCTTCTATATCCTAAATAAATTCTCCCCAACTTTTAAATTATAAGTTTTCCCTTTCCACACAAAAATACCGGTTGTTTTCTGCGGCAGGGTAACGCTGATCTTCCAGCTTCCTTTTTCTTCCGTATAGCTAACGGCTATTTTTCCGTTGGGGTGAGGTACCTCACCT
>CAZZUU010000038.1:12849-17608 GCA_964657275.1 uncultured Mucilaginibacter sp.
CCTGATGCGTTTCTCAGATCTCCTAAATGCGGTTCAATTTTTACCTTACCAAAACCGGGGGCATAGGTATCAATACCAAGTATCGTCCTGAAAAACTCAATATTAGGGCTCGCGCCCCAGGCATGGCAGTCGGAGCGGGTGTTTTTCAGGTCCGGTATTTCGCCCCAGGTGGTCATACCGGTTGCAATATTTTTGCGCCATATATCCAGCCAGTTCATATAACCGTTACCCAACCCACCTTTAACCAAAGCCTGGTGCAGGTAATATTTAAAATAGATGGTGCATTGGGTTAATGTAGTATCGGCTAAGAGTTTTTTACTCATAGCCGCCTCGTCAGCGCTGTTAACCATACCTGCAAGTATAGCAATTGCATTGGCATGCTGCGAAAACAAGTCTTTATCCTCGGTATCGGCGTAAAGTTTTCGTACCGGGTCCCAGTATTTGAGCTGTATTGTTCGCTTTAGCTGTTCGGCTTTTGAGCGGTATAAAGCTGCAAAAGCAGGCATGCCCATTTTGGTTTCCATTTCGGCGGCTAATTGGTAAGCCCACATTAGTTGCAGGTCGAGGTTGGCTGAACCGCCCTTGCTGCCCACGGGCGCATCCCCGTTTTTCCAGCCTTTGCTCTCCACCCAATCGCAATACGTCCAGTAAGGTGTGTTTTTTAACGAACCATCGGCTTGCTGGTACCTGCTAAAAAAATCGAGTACAGACCGTACGCCCGGTAATTTAGCCTTCACAAAGTTGCTGTCGGGCCGGTACATCCAGTAATCGTGCAGCATGCCGATGTACCATAACGAAAACGTGGAAATTATCTGTGGACTGTAAGAGGGATGGCGGCTAAGGGTAATGCCCTCGGCTATACGCGAATGGTCCATCAGGTTAAGCGCATTCCGCACCAGCCTGTCGTCGCCGCTGTTATAGTAAGAGATTAATGCCTGTATGCGTGTGTCGCCAATATATTCCAATTGTTCATAATAGGGGCAATCCACATAGGTTTCAACGGAACATAACCTGGCCGTGCGCCAGCCGATATCGAGTATTTTTTGCATTTCGGGGTTGCCCGTCTGTAATTTGGCATTAAACTTAAAGGGGTAGCCGGTAAATGTTCCGTAAATATCATCGATAACCAATGGCTCATCTTTAGTTTTAACGGTCAATACAATATATCTGAAAGTGCGCCAGTATAATGTGGTGAAAGTTTGGTTTGGTGTGCCATCCGAAATTAGGCTATCCCTTCGGCCTGCAAAAACTGTCCCCTCTATCACGTCCCGGTTCCCTTTTATTTTACGGTAATTAGCCAGGCTTGTAAAAGGCGCTTCGGCATAGGTGAGCGAAATACCGGCATCCTTCCCCGCGCTGAAATTGAGCGTCAAATAAGCATTGGTTAAATAAGTTTGATCGAGTATTAACGTAGCCGACGTATTGGCGGGTATGGTTACAGCCGTTTTTACCGCCGGAAACGCTGCCGGTATACTAACACCGTCGGCCTTGCGTAAAACCGGGATCCGCTGCATTGTCAGTTCCCTTTGCGGGATAGCAGACGGCACCAGCATCCATCCAAAAGCGTCAACCACACCTTTGGGTTTGCCATGGTCCAGATTGGCGGCATTGGGCCACGCGCTGTCGTCATAATCATTAGCCACCCAACCTTTAACCGACTTATTCATATCTATCTTTTCGCCAGGCCCGGCAACGTAATAGGTGCCGTAACCTACGCCTGGTAGCGGTTGGTACGCTTTGTTACGCATACATTTCCACGTTTTATCGGTATTGAATGCTTCAGAAGTAGTGTCGCCCTGCAAGATAAATGCCGTGCGAAGCGAGATCTGCGCTTCGGGGCGATATTCCGCGTCGTTCCACACAATGGCCGAAACATTGTTTTTACCCGCTGTGAGATATGGTGCCAGGTCGACGGTCTCATAGTTCCAGTAATAGGTATCGCCGCGCGCAGGACCGACCGAAACCAATGTTCCGTTTACATATAATTTATACCGGTTATCGGCCGATACATGCACTATAAAAGTAGCCGGTTTAGCAGCAACGTCAATCGTCTTCCTGAAATAATAGACGCCGTATTCACTGCCTGTTTCGCCAGGCGGTGCTATCCAATACGCGCTCCATGGTTTGGCAGCAACAGCCATATTATCATTTTGCGAATAGCTGCCTTTTGGCGACAGCAAAAAAAGCGCGACTAAAATGGGTATGAAAAACCGTTTCATATGATTATTATTAATAAATTATAGGTTTACTGGCCGCATCAACGACGGATGCGCTGGTTTTTTTAACAAGTTTGTTAAACTTACAAGATTTAAAGTAAATTTGATTTATAAATAATTGCAATGAATACTATTTATTTACAATATCTGAAACTAAAAAGCTTTGTGCTTGATAATACCAACTTAAAACAAAGTGTATTTTTCGGAGTGTTGTCTGTGGTGCTGTTTGCTATAAGTGGTATTGTTACCAATCGAACTTTCGACATCATCAGCGGTTTATTAACCGGATTCGTTTTCGGTATATTCCTGATGAAATTACAGCCAATTATAAATTACTTTAAAGGGGAGCAAGTAAAAGGCACTAATTAAT
Source organism: uncultured Mucilaginibacter sp. (assembly GCA_964657275.1). Lineage (GTDB taxonomy): Bacteria > Bacteroidota > Bacteroidia > Sphingobacteriales > Sphingobacteriaceae > Mucilaginibacter. The sequence goes on from CAZZUU010000038.1 coordinate 15,436, forward strand.
GTGCTGATGTTTTCCAACTTCCGTTACCCGGCAATCCTTTTTATCCTGAGCTTTTTAGGAATAATGATAGGCCTGATATTAAGGATATTGCACTGGCCGGGTGGCCAATTGGTAACAGGCAGTATGATTATGGTACAGGTAATTGCCATTATATGGCTGATTGTTATCATCATTAAACCATCAAAACCCTAAAACCCCCGTTTTCTTGTTATCCCGGGCTTCCTGCTTTTAGTGCTTTCGGGGATTTCTGCATCGTCCAGTTCATAATGACGCGCCATTTTGGCAATGCGTTCTTCTAATGTTTCGGTAGTTAATTTTTCACGACCCAGGCTGTCAACCATAATGGGGAAAGCAAAAGGCGTTGGCCGCTCGATGGTTTTTAATATGATATTTTGTTTGCTGATGCGCTGCAGGGCCGCCCTTAGCCTGAACTCCTCCAATTGAAAGGCCAATGCTTCGTTATAAGCCTGCCTCACCAATAAATTATCCGGCTCGTATTCGTTAAACACTTCAAAAAGTAAAGAAGTAGACGCCTGCAGGTGCTTGTTTTTTACCGGTTGCCCCGGATAGCCTGTGAATACCAACCCGCCGATGTGGGCGATATCCCTAAAACGCCGCCGTGCCATTTCGTTGGCGTTCAGGCTATTTTGAATATCGGCGATCAGGTTTTCAATAGAGAAGAAAGCCGCATCTTCCAACGCCTGGTCAATGGGTATATCTTCATCGGCAAGTAATTCAAAACCATAATCGTTCATCGCGATGGAGAAGCTGGCAGGTTTTATTTTACTCAGGCGATAGGCCAGTAGCGAGGCCATGCCCTCATGCACCAATCGCCCCTCAAAGGGATAAAATAGCAAGTGGTGCCCTTCGCGGGATTTAAACGATTCGATTAAAAATTCGTGGCTTTGCGGCAGGTGGGAGAGTTGTGCCTGCAGGTCAAACAAGGGCTGTAGCGCCACTACTTCTTCATCTTTGGCAATTCCATGCGCAACTTCATCCAGCTTAACCCTGAACATCGCTGATAGCTGTGAGGACAGCGGCATTCGCCCGCCCGCCCAACTGGGTATCATGCCTTTTGTTTTGTTTGATTTTCTGACGAAGGCCGTCATCTCTTTAATCCTTACAAACTCCAGGCTGCGGCCTGCAAACCAAAAATTATTACCTGGCTTTAACCGCGATATAAAAGATTCTTCAATAGTGCCTAAGCTGCCACCGCTCAGCCACTTAACTCTTATGCTCAGGTCGCTGGTAATGGTGCCGATGCTTAACCGGTGACGCATGGCCACGCGCCTACTGTTTACTTTAAACAGGCCGTTTTCTACCTCCACTTTTAAAAACTCATCGTATTGCGCAAGGGTTTTTCCGCCAGTGGTTATAAAATCAAGCAACTGGTTAAACTCGCTGCGTTTCAGATCGGCGAAGGCATAAGTGGTTTTCACCTCTTTAAATAATTCATTCGCTCGGAAGCCATCTGATACCGCCAGTGTTACCATATATTGAATCAGCACATCCATGGTAAGCAACATGGGGTCGCGGCTCTCAAAAATGCCTTGGTTAATGGCTTCTTTCAACGCCGCGCCTTCCAGCAACTCCAACGAATGGGTAGGTACAAAATAGGCCTTGGAAATTGCACCGGGATGGTGCCCACTGCGCCCGGCCCGTTGAATAAAGCGTGCAACGCCCTTCGGGCTGCCTACCTGTACCACCGTGTCCACCGGCCTGAAATCGACCCCGAGATCTAAACTGGAGGTACAAACCACTACTTTCAAAGCTTCGGCGTGCAGCGCCTGTTCTACCCAATTGCGTAACTCATTATCCAACGAGCCGTGGTGCATGGCCATTACGCCCGCATATTCGGGGTAATTATCTAAAATGGCATGGTACCATATTTCTGATTGCGAACGGGTGTTGGTAAAAATCAATGTTGTTTTACTAGTAGCCACTATCTCCATTACCTGTGGCAATAGTTTTAAACCAATGTGCCCCGACCATGAGTAACTCTCGATATTTTCAGGTATAATGGATTTAATGGTGATCTTTTTATTGATATTGGCCCGAACCATTTTAACCCGGTCGACCGGAAAATCATTACCTAAAAGCACCTCCGCCGCTTGTTCCAGGTTGCCGATCGTAGCGCTGATACCCCAGATTTTGAGTGGCGAGTGGTGAGTAG
>CAZZUU010000039.1:0-17152 GCA_964657275.1 uncultured Mucilaginibacter sp.
TTAACACTAACAGGCTTAACTGTTAAAGCACAAACGAGCTCATTAAACGCTGATGCGGCTACAGTTAATTCAACTACCGCTACCCCTACAGATACAAAAACCGAAGCAAAACCGGTTGCAAAAGCAAAAGAAGAACCAAAAGCAGAAGTAAAAACTGAAACTAAAGCAGTTGAAGACACTTCATGGAAACCACAAAGAAGATTATGGGGTTATGCATTTGGTGATGAGTACTACAATGCCCACGCTGATAAAACTAACAGAGGCGGCGAAACTCAATACAACGGTGTGCCTACTTACAGGAATGCATTCCAGTTCCGTCGTTTGTATTTAGGTTATGATTATGAAATAACCAAAAAGTTTAAAGCTGAAGTATTGCTGGCAAGTGAGCCAAATGCCAATACCGGCGTTAACGGAAGCACATCTATTCAAAACGGGGATAACCTTGTTGATGGCAAGATGGCATTCTGGATCAAAAACTTTAACTTAAGGGTTAGAGACGTTTGGAATGGTACTGACTTTGTTATTGGTGAAATGGGAACCCCTGGTTTCGCGTTGAATGAGCCTGGTACAAACGGTCCTGTTTCATTATCAGAAGCAACCTGGGCATATCGCTCTATTGAGAAAACCATAACTGATTTTCACAAAAACAACTCTTACGATGTAGGCGCTGCCTTACAGGGAACGTTTGATCCGGCCACTAAAAACTTCGGTTATGTTTTTATGGTAGGTAATAACAGCCAGGCCAGCTTATTGTCAGCAGCAAATGCCAATACAGGTTTTTATAAAATGTTTTACGGAGATATTTGGGCAAAATTCCTCAACAAAAAACTATATGTAGATATTTATGCTGATTATCTGAGAACAGCTTCAGCTACTGTTGCCATTCCTGGTCAGGATCATAACATGTACAAGATATTTGCCTCATACAGCGCTAAACCAATTACAATTGGCGTTGAAGCGTATACACAGAAGTTTGCAAGTGGTGTAACCAACAGCGGTACCAAATCACCTGAAGATGCTACTGCGCAAGGTCTTTCAATCTGGGTAAGAGGTCCGATCGTTAAAAACTTAAACTACTTTGCCCGCTACGATTCTTATAATCCGGACACAGATTTTAATACAGCCGACTCTTATACTGCTAATACTAACTACGGTTCATACAATCCTACTGTTAAAGAGCAATTTTATACAGCGGGTGTTGATTTCAACCCTACAAAAAATGTTCACTTTGAGCCAAACGTTTGGTTAGTTGACTTTAAAGATAACAGAGACGCTTCTACAACAGGTTATGTTGCCCCTGATCATACCTTAGTTTTCAGGTTCACTTTCTTCTATACTTTTGGTAAATAAGAATAGTAAAAAACATAATCCACAAACAATAAACAATAACAAACCATGAAATTAATTCAAAGTTTAAAGATAGCCGCTGTAGCGATGGTTGCAGGTGTGATATCATTATCAGCTTCGGCACAAGACAACACGTTGTTAGGTGCAGGCAGCACATTTGTTTACCCGTTGTTTTCCAAGATATTTTCAGAGTATGGCAAAACACACGATGTAAAAGTTAACTATCAATCTATAGGTTCAGGTGGCGGCATATTACAACTTACCAACAAAACCGTTGATTTCGGCGGATCTGATGCCCCTTTAAATCCTGAACAAGCAAAGAAAATTGGTGTTCCTGTTTTACACATACCAATGGCTTCGGGCGCGGTTGTAATTACCTATAATGTACCGGGTGTTGCCGGTGGCCTAAAATTGAGCGGTAAAGATCTTGCTGATATCTATCTTGGTAAAATAACCAACTGGAGCAGCAAAGAAGTTGCTGATGCTAACCCTGGTGTAAAATTACCTGACCTGCCTATCGTTGTTGTTCACCGTTCTGACGGTAGCGGTACTTCATTTATCTTTACTGACTATTTAACAAAAGTAAATGAGGATTGGGCTAAAAAAGTAGGTAAAGCATCTGCTGTTAACTGGCCTGCCGGTTTAGGTGGTAAAGGTAACGAAGGTGTTGCCGGCTTGGTAAAACAAACTCCGGGCGCAATTGGCTATAATGAGTTAGCTTATGCTATCCAAAACAAAATGGCTTACGCTTCAGTACAAAATAAATCGGGTAAGTATATTGTACCAACACTTGCTACTACTACCCTATCAAGCAACGTTGAATTGCCTGCAAATGCCGAAGTATCGTTAACAAACACAGACAACCCTAAAGGTTACCCTATCACCAGCTTTACCTGGGCTTTAATATACAAAGAACAAAACTATAGCGGCCGTTCTGCTGCACGTGCTAAAATGTTATTGCAATTATTGTGGTATAACATTCACGACGGTCAAAAAAATTGCGAGCCATTAAACTATGCCCCACTTTCAAAATCAGCACAAAAAGTTGCTGAGAAAATTTTGAAATCAGCTACGTTCGGCGGTAAAGCCATATTATAAGGCTTAAGCCGGAGGCAAAGCCAAAGGCACAAAGCAGGAAGTTAAAAGCAAAGTGCACATAAACATGCCTTCAGCTTTTAGCTTTCTGCTTTTAGCAAATACAAGAGCCCCCTTAATAATTTGATAAATGAAGAATAAAAGATTAGACCTCTCTTACAGCCAATTAAAATGGGAGTCCATTTTTAAGCGCATGCTGATTATAATGAGCGGAATTTTGGTGTTGATAGTTATTGGCATATTGATAACGCTTATTGTACAATCAATGCCATCTATTAAATCGTTGGGCATTGCTTTTCTATGGGGCAAGGTGTGGGATCCGGTTAACAATATTTACGGAGCATATCCATTTCTGATCGGAACCCTGCTTACCTCTTTTACTGCGCTTATTATTTCTATCCCGTTTTCATACGCTATCTCAATTTACCTGGGCGAATACAATACCAAAGGCTGGTTATCAAACCTGTTAAAGAACACCATCGAACTGATCGCAGCAGTTCCTTCTATCATTTATGGTTTTTGGGGATTGTTTGTACTCGTTCCCGTGATACGTAGATTGGAAACGAATATTGGTGTAGCTCCTTATGGCGTGGGTGTTTTTACCTCGTCGCTTATATTAGCGATAATGATCATACCTTACGCAGCATCGTTGGGTACATCGCTGATACGCATGGTGCCATCACCTTTGAAAGAAGGGGCTTATGCACTTGGCGCCACCCGTTGGGAGGTGATCCGCAGCGTAGTATTGCCTTATACAAAATCAGGTTTATTTGCGGGTATCCTGTTATCTTTAGGACGCGCACTTGGCGAGACTATGGCCGTTACCCTCCTTATAGGGAATACCAGCGCAGTGGCCCACACTTTTAAGGACGCATTTTTTGGCCCGGGTAATACCATGGCCAGCGTTATAGCCAACGAATTTACCGAGGCCGACCATACTGTTTATTTATCAGCATTGATTGAACTGGGTTTGGTACTGTTCTTCGTAACGGTGGTTATCAACCTCATAGGCAAACGTATAATTACCAAATACACTAATAATTAACGCTATGGATGCACGTATAGGAATTAGAAATACCAAGAGTATTATATTTAAATCGGTAATTGTGTTTTTAGCTTTTGTTATTACAGTGCCGCTTATTATTGTACTGCTTTACATCATAAAGCAAGGTGTAACACAGGTAAACTGGCATTTTTTAACCAACGTTCCGGCACCGGTGGGTGAACCGGGCGGCGGTATAAGCAACGCCTTGGTGGGTAGTATGATTATCGTGGCGATGTCGGCAATAATTGCAATACCCATCGGCATCCTTGCCGGTATTTACCTGAGCGAAAACGCCAATACCAAACTGGCTTATTACAGCGGTTTATGCGTTGATATTTTACAGGGCGTACCATCAATTGTAGTGGGTATAGTAGTTTATTTCTGGATTGTTAAGCCATTGGGAACGTTTTCGGCCATATCAGGAAGTATTGCGCTCGCCATTATGATGCTGCCCATTGTAATACGCTCGACAGAGCAAACCCTTAAATTATTGCCCGATTCGTTGAAAGAAGCCGGCCTGTCATTGGGCGTGCCTTATTACAGGGTAATTTTAAAGGTAATTGTACCATGCGGTTTCGCGGGGATACTATCGGGTATTATGCTATCAATCGCACGTATCATCGGCGAAACAGCGCCGTTACTGTTCACAGCATTTGGTAATCCTTATTTGTCAACAGCCATTACCAAACCGATGCAGAGCTTACCCCTGCTGATATTTAACTATGCTACCAGCCCTTACGACGACTGGCATAACCTGGCCTGGGGCGCTTCGTTTATATTATTAATGTTTGTTTTATTATTAAACATATTTACAAAACTGATTACAAGAAAATGGAACATACAATTGTAAGTGCCTCAAAATTTAACGCCTGGTTTGGCGACAACCATGTGGTAAAAGATGTCTCTATCGAAATTGAAAAAAACCAGGTTATCGCGGTTATGGGGCCTTCAGGTTGCGGAAAAACAACATTTTTACGTTGCATCAACCGCATGCACGAACTTATTCCCGGCGCTACGGCAAAAGGTTCGTTAAAGCTTTATAACGACGATGTTTACACCATGAACCCGATATACGTTCGGTATAAAATAGGCATGGTGTTCCAAAGGCCTAACCCGTTTCCTAACCTAAGCATTTACGACAACGTGGTAGCAGGTTATAAATTAAACGGGCTTAAAATGGCTAAGGCCGATATGGATGTGATCGTTGAAAAATCATTAACATCGGCTGCATTATGGAAAGAGGTTAAAGATTCGTTACATAAAAAAGGAACATTTCTTTCCGGCGGTCAGCAGCAGCGTTTGTGTATCGCACGGGCCATTGCGATGGAGCCTGAGGTGATCCTTTTTGATGAACCAACATCGGCGCTCGACCCTATATCAACCTCAAGTGTTGAAACCTTGTTTCATGAGCTTAAAGCCAACTATACGCTTATTATTGTAACACACAACATGCAGCAGGCGGCCCGCGTAAGCGATAAAACTGCATTTTTTTATATGGGCGAGTTGGTTGAATTTGACGATACTAAACAAATGTTTACCGCGCCGAGCGACGTACGCACGCAGAATTATATCACCGGAAGGTTCAGTTAGCCCCCCAGCCCCCTAAAGGGGGAGTAATTGGGAGGCTGGTTATGAAATATAAATATTTATAAACTTTAAAATTCCCCCTTTAGGGGGTTAGGGGGCTAAAAATATGACACCATTAGAAAACGAAATTATCGCGGTTAAAAAAGAGCTGGTTAGCATGTGGATACTCGTGCAATCACAATTGAACAAGGCTAAAGAAGCCATGGTACAGTTTGATAAAGACCTGGCCCGCGAAGTATTAATAAAAGAAAAAAGAGTTAACTCTTATGAGCTAAAAATCGACAGGGACTGCGAAAATGTTTTTGCGCTGTATTGCCCTGTTGCCGTTGATCTGCGGTTTTTATTGGCTGCACTTAAGATCAACACCAATTTGGAGCGCATCGGCGATATTGCTGCAGGTGTTGCGAAGTACGTTTTAGAATCATCGGTAAACTTTGATGTAAAAACATTAGAAAGCACATCATTGATACGTATGTATGATGAAGCCGTTAATATTTTGATAGACACCCGCACCGCTTTTGAAAAAGAAGATACGGTACTTGCACGCAGTATATTTAAAAGAGACGATGTACTGGATGATATCAATGAAAATGCGCCGGTAGCTATTGCAGAAGTAATAAAGGCCGACCCAAAAAGCATCACTGAAGCGCTTTATATGCTTTCGATCATCCGCAAGCTGGAGCGTGTAGGCGACCAGTCGAAAAACATTGCCGAAGAGATCATTTTTTATGTCGAAGCCAAGATATTAAAACACCTGGAAAGCAGCGAACGCAAGCTTGAAGGCGAAGAGGAATAGTCTTTTGGGATTTTTGACCCGATAGCTATCGGGTTACGATTTACGGTTTTAGATTTACGAATGGCGATCTAAAATTGTAAATCGTTTTTGTTTTGGTCTATCGTCGATAATAATAGTGTGAGGCAGAAACATGTCCTTTATTGTACAATTTTATGTTTTTTTATAAAGTAACTAAAGTTGTTACCTTTATTACATGAAACCTTTCCCCTCAAGTCTCAAAAATATATTCATTGTTTTATTGCCGATACTAGTTACCAGCTGCGGCACATCGGATAACGATCAAAAATTACAGGCAAAGGTCGACAGCTTAAATCAGCAACTCGCGCAAACTTACAAACCCGGGCTTGGCGAGTTTATGATGGGGATACAGGTGCATCACGCCAAAATATGGTTTGCAGGTAAAAATCAAAACTGGGACCTGGCCGATTTTGAGGTAGGGGAAATCAAGGAAACACTTGACGACGTAAAAAAATATTGCACCGATAGGCCCGAAATAAAGTCGCTACCCATACTTTACCCTGCGCTTGACAGCGTCAATAACGCTATAAAAGCAAAAGACCTCAAACGGTTTGAAACCAGTTTCATTCTTTTGACAAACAGCTGTAATCGCTGCCATCAAAGCACCCATCATCAATTTAACGTAATAAAAATTCCGGAGACACCACCCTTTACCAACCAGGAGTTTAAGGCTAAATAATGCTTAGTAGCCTTTATTTTCCCAGATGGTTTGAAACAAAATCTTTTGAATAAGACTTTATCATTTCCCGCACACTTCTAAACTCATTCATTATTTCTTCGGCATTTCCTTTGGCTTTCGCGGGATCAGGAAAGTTATGATGAAACCGCTCGGCAACGGTTGGAAACCAGGGACAATTCTCCTTTGCGTTATCACACACAGTTATCACATAGTCGAAAGTGATTTCTTTATACTCATCAACATTATTCGAGGTATGGCTACTGATATCGTTACCATCTTCAGCCATAACCTGTATTGCTTTTGGATTTACGCCGTGTGTTTCAATGCCGGCGCTATAAACAGCCGCTTTTCCGTCGGCAAAATACCTTAAATAGCCTTCCGCTATCTGGCTGCGGCAACTGTTGCCTGTGCAAAGTACAAGGATGTTTTTCATTGGTTTAAATCGCCTCTTTATTATTGGTGTGCAAGTATTTCCATACTGGCGTTGCTAATATAGCACCGCTGACGGGTGCAAAAATATATATCCAAAGGTGCTCCAAATGTCCAGAAGCTAACGCAGGGCCTATCGAACGTGCCGGATTCATCGATGCACCGCAAATGGGCCCGGCAACTAATGCGTCCAAACCTACTACAGCTCCTATGGCGAACCCCGCAAACGCGCCTTTTTCTTTACTCCCCGTAGCAAAGCTTAAAATTACCAGCATCAAAAAGAACGTTAAGATCAATTCAAGCAGAAAGGATTGGATGTCCGTTCCCGAAGGCATAGATGCCCCCAATAGCCGATTTGAGGCAAATAGGTATTTTAATGTTAAACTTGCTGTTATCGCGCCCAGCAACTGGCTTGTTATATAAGCCGGTAACTTTTTTACAGGAAACCTGCCAGAAACAGTAAATGCAATGGTAACAGCGGGATTAAAATGGCCGCCCGATATACTTCCGAAGCAATAGATCATCATCATGATTATAATCCCAAAAGTAAAAGCTATTCCCGTGTTCGTTATCACACCGCCAAATTGCTGATTTACAATAATTGCACCCGTTCCAAAAAAAACCAGGGCAAAAGTCCCAATCAGCTCAGCGATATAATTTTTCATGCGGTAATTAATTACAGCATCCCGGCTCGCAGCATGCGGTCACCGCTAAATTTTTTAATTCTGTTTCCCGTTTGGCAGCTGATGTTGTACAACATTCTTCCTTAACATCCGTTGCACCGCAACTTCCGCCACGATCAATTGCCTTGCACTGCACGGTATCTGGTGTTAAATCAATCACAAGATTTTTGCCGTCGACCATCATTTTACCGGGATACATTTGGCGGGTATCAAACTCCGAATTACCGAATTCTATTTTAACGGTTGCTGTAGGCTCTAAAGACAGGGCTTTTTCTACGACAGCTATAATAGACAATGCCTTTTTAACATTCATCGGCTCTTTTTGCACAACACCATCCGGTTCCCATAACTGCATTATTATCTCAGTCCATTTGTTCATTAAACCACCACAGTCTACCGAGGTGATGGAACATTGTTTGATCTCCGTTATGTGAAAAGAATTGTTTACCCGCTTGCTAGCGGAATATTGAAATTGCAGACCTGCATCCGGAATTTGCGTCAGTACTTCTTTAAAAGCTTTCCAATTTGTTGGTGCTGATTTTTCCATTTCCTTAATGTTTTATTGCAATATTACGATATATATATTTAAATTTTTTTAGCAGCAGGTGTTGTTTAGTTCAACGGTATTTAAAAACAGGCCTAATTGTCCTTTGAGGTCATTCCAGGTTTCGGTGTTGATACAATAGCAAACACTCACACCCTCAATAGTCCCTTGAATTAAGCCTGCTGTTTTCAATTCTTTTAAATGCTGGGATATGGTGGCCTGTGCCAGCCCAAGTTCGGTTGACAGGTCACCGCAAATACAAGCTTTTGCGTTTATTATCTGCTGCAAGATAGCTATACGTGCGGGGTGTGCCAACGCTTTAAGCATCAATGCCAGCCTGTTTTGCTCGTCCGTGAATATTTCTGTTTTGGTTAGTCCCACTATATCGCAATATTACGATATAGTAATTTAACTTCCAAATAAAAAAGCCCGATATTTCGGGCTTCTGTAATTTTATGTCATTCTAGTTTTAACTAAGCCTCAACCGGCTCTGCATTTACCAGTTCGATATCTGGTTTCGAAACGTCAGTCATTTTAACCCTGCCTCTTTCTTTTCTCACAATCCTGTGAAAGAGTGAAATTTCGCGGTCAAACAAAAACCTGAAAAATAATTTGGTCCATGATGAATGGGAATACAAAGTATCGTAATATTCGGGGGCCGCTTTCTTTAATTGCGGAAGCTTATTCCACGGGATAGAAGGAAAGTCGTGATGCTCATTATGAAAGCCCACGTTAAATGCTACTATATTAAGTTTCCCATAATAACTGTAGGTTTCCTGCTCTTCACCATGCGTTAAGTAATGCTCCTGTACCCAGCGCGCACCTACCGGGTGCAAGCCAATAGAGAACCAAAAGCTTATAAACAAAAATGCCACAGCATGCCAGCCAAAAAAGTACCATATAGCAGCCGTAAACGCTATCTGTATAACAATATTTACAAACAACCAGCCGTCAAAAAAGTCGATTTCCTTCAACCTTGACACACGAGTACCCTGGAATATTGGGAAAAATAAAAGCCACAACGTTTTTCCTAAAAAGGAATTATTGATCAGCTTTGCTTCCCATTTATTGGGCAAATCAGCATCGAGTTCATGAATGCCCTGGAAAGAGTGATGTTTGAGATGATATTTCTCAAACGAGATAGCGCCCGGCATCAAGTGTGGAAGATTGGCAAACATGGAAGCCCAGCGATTGGCATTATGGCTTTTAAACAACAGCATGTGGGTACACTCATGTATCATAACGAATAAGGCATGATTCACAAATGCTCCGAAAAAATAAGCCGCCGCGAAAATAACCCACCAGGATTGGTCGCGAACCAACCATGCTACCAGGATCATTGACGACACTAACCCTATTATTGCAAATATGGTGAGTGGGTTTTTCCCGATAAGCTTTCTTAAATGAGGGAATTCTTGTAGAATTTTTTTGGTTCTTAATCTGTGGGGCTCAGACTCTTGCGAATAAACGAAATCTGTCTTTTTGGTCATTATAATATAAAAGCGTTACGCCGTGTAAATGTAAATATAGGGAATGTGAGCGTTAACCGTAAATTTTAAGTTAACAATCTTAACCCAATTAAGAGTAGAAAACGGCCATAATCATAACGACCGATATATATAAATTATTTCATTCGATTATTGTTGCCTGTATACCAGCACTTTAAATGAATTTGGCAAAGTCTTCCTGGTTCCCGGTTCAAAACTGGCAACGCTTAAATATATTTTATGGGTACGGGTATCGAGCGCCATGGTTTTGGCGCGGTTTGGGGTTTTTATGGTTTGTATAACGCTATAAACATCTGCCGATTGTTGCTGAATAACCGTTGTTGTACCATCACCACATGAGCAAAATATTAGTTTGGCTTCCGGATCGTAGGCAACCGCATCAACGCCGGCGCCAATAGGTAGCGTCGCTATAACCTTTCCCGAGTTTGCATCAACCACGCTCATGCCTTTATTTTCGCGGCAAGCAGTAAATATCCGGTGGTTTACGTTATCAAGCGCTACGCCTGTAGGACCGCCGCATGGTGCAAGTGCATATTTCTTTATAACGGTCAACGCCTTGCTGTCTATCACATTTAAAGTACTTTTATCTTCAAGGTTATTGTATACCAAACCGTTTCCATCCGATACGGCGAATTCAGGGTCGCCGCCTAATTTAACAGTTCCAACTTGTTTAAGGGTGTTCGGATCAACAACGGATGAATTACTGCTTTCGCCATTAAAGCTAAAAACCAGGTCGGTAAAAGGATCATAAATAATTGCATCCGGGCCTTCAGCTTCAACAGGGATTGTGGCAATAGTTTTAAGAGTAGTTAAGTCGAACGCAACAACGGCATTCGCTTTGCCATCGCTGATAAAGCCACGATTACTTTTGTTAGCTATAGCGATACCATGGATACCTTTTAAACCGTCGATTACGCCAACGGGCTGCTCTGTGTCCAGGTCTATCACGTTTACCGACGTACCATGTGAAACGTATAAACGATGGTTCACATTATCGATTGAAAGATAATCGTATCCCCCATCGCCGGGTAAAGCTATAGTTTTATCCAATACATAGGTTTGAGCACTTGCAGCACCCGCTATAAAAATTAAAAATAACGCTGCTAAAAATATCTTCTTCATTGTTAGGTGGAAATTTGTTTTTTCGAAGATCGGTCAAAAATCTGTAGAAAGATTGGCTTATTGAGCGCTATTTGTAACATGGTTGTTGGTTTCATGAAATATGCCCGAACGGTACACTATTCGGATCATGCTCGGCAAAACTATAAGCAACAAAGGCAGCGCCGCCAAAAATCCGCCGATAACCGCTATGGCCAGCGGCTGGTGCAATTGTGCCCCGGCGCCGATACCAAGCGCAAGCGGCATTAGGGCAATAATGGCGCCTAATGCGGTCATCAATTTGGGCCTTAACCGGGTAGAGATCGCATAAATTATTGCCTCGTCAATACCGTTATCGACACCCTTATCGAAATTTTCGAGTGCCCTTTGCTTAAACTGCAAAAAGGTGAATATGGCATTCTCACCAATTATTCCCACAATCATTATCAGCCCGGTGTAGCTGCCAACATTTAACGGTGTTTTGGTAACAAATAATGCCAGCAGGCTGCCTGCAGTACCCAATACGGCAACTATCAATATTAAAATAGCGATCCTGAACTGTTTAAAGAGGAATAATATTACGCAAAAAACCAGCAAGCTGGAAGTGATCAATATGGTTAAAAGTTCTTTAAAGGATTGTTGCTGTTCGGCATAAGCGCCGCCGTATTCAATATGATAACCTTCGGGCAGGTTAACTTTTTGTTTGATGCTTTTTTGGATAGCAGGCATAACAGAGCCAAGGTCGGCGTTTTCCAAACGGGCACTCACCACGCCCATTGATTGCAGGTTTTCGCGGTTAACCTCTGCGTCACCCGGTTTTAGCTGAACTGATGCGAGTTCGCTTATCGGCACTAATTTTCCGCTGGGTACAAATACCGTTTGGTTTTTAATACCCAACACATTGAGGCCACGGTTGTTGGGATATACCATGCGAATTGGCGACAGTTGTTCACGCTCAAGCATATTGCCGATGATATTCCCCTCGAGCGAAGTTTGTACCTGGAACTGTAAACTGGCAGGGGTAATATTATATTGGGCCAGCTTGTTATAATAGGGATCGATACTTACCGAAGGCCCGGCAATAACAATGCCGTCAAAAACGTCCGCAGTGCCTTTAACTCCCCCAACAATATCGGCAACCTGTTTTGAAAGTGTTTGCAGTTTTTGCTGGTCATCACCAAATATTTTGATCTCGATAGGTTGCACCGAGGTCATCAAGTCTCCCAGCATATCGGCAATTACCTGCCCGAAATCTATCCGTAACGCGGGTTGATTTGCGGCTATCTTTTGCCGAAGGTCGCTAATAACCTCTTCCGTTGTTTTATCACGCTTCTTCTTTAATTGTATCAGGTAATCGCCGGTATTCGGTTCGGTGATAAAAAAGCCCATCTGCGTCCCTGTTCGCCGTGAATAGGCCTCCACTTCGGGTTCCTTGGTAATTATTTTTTCTACCTCGCGCAGCATGCGGTCGGTTTCGTCAAGGGAGGTTCCGGGCGGCGAAGTGTAATCTAAAACAATGCTACCTTCGTCCATTTCGGGCAGGAAACCCGTTTCCAGCAACGGCGGTACAACAACTATAGCAATTACTATACCGGCTATTATTACAACACTAACAATTGGCCTTAAAATAAACCATTTAACCCATCGTTGCTTTTTTACGTGGTGTACATGTTCCTTTACTGCATTCGCTTTTTCGTTAGGTTTTCGTTTACTGAGCAATATATAGATAGTAGGCAGGCCTATCCAGGTAACAAAGAACGAGCATATTAAGGTAATTATCATCGTATTGGTGAGCACGGTAAAATATGCGCCGGCAACACCGCTCATTAATAAAAAGGGTACAAATATGACTATGGTGCTGATAGACGATCCGAGCATTGCCGGGAAAAGGTAATCGATAGCCGTTTTTACCAGCTTAAGCGGATGTTCCCGCGGATGTTCCTCATGTGTGCGGTGTATCTGCTCCATCACTACTATGGCATCATCGATAATTAAGCCCAGGGCAGCGGCTATTGCGCCAAGCGTCATTATATTTAAGGTATAACCGATGCCATAAATAACGATAAGACTCAAACATAAAGTTACCGGTATAGTAATCAATATAACCGCACTGGCCTTTATGGAACGCAGGAATATAATAGCTACAATAATGGCCAGCAGTAAGCCAATCCACAAACTATCACTAACACTTTTTATAGAATCATTAACAAAATCGGCCTGTTCATAATAGGGTTTAATCGTTACATCATGCGGAAGTATTTTTTGCAGGTCGCTGATTTTTGCATCCATGTCAGCCGATAATGTCACCAAATTGGCATTTGGTTGTTTTATTACGGCTATTAAAACCCCATCGTGCCCATTGGCGTTGATGCGCGTATATTCTATACCTTCCTGTATGGCTACTTCAGCGAAATCTTTAAGTTTTATTACCCGCTTACGGTTATTGCTGATCACCAGGTTTTCCAGTTGGTCTTTTGCGTTTATCGTAGCATCGGTAACGGTAAGGTACAGCATCTTATAATCAGACAGGTAACCTTCCGACTTTACAAAGTTTGTAGTACTGAGCGTAGTATTAACAATATCAGGGGTAAGGCCGAGCGAGCTCATTTTTTGCTTGTTCAGCGTAAGCCAATATTCCTTTGCCTTACCACCTATAACCCTGATCTCGGATACACCATCAACCTGAGATAAAAATGGTTTTACAGTATAGGTTGCCAGCTGCCGCAGCTCAATTGGCGTGCGGCTATGGCTCTCCAGCGTATAACCGCTCACGGGCAATATTGAGGGGTTCATTTTCTCTACCGAGATATTAACGTCTGGTGGCAGATCATTTTTTATCTGGTCAATGCTCGCTTGTATTTTAGTTAGGCTGGCGTCTATATCGGCACTCCAGTTCATATAGGCCGATATCTCGCAACTGCCCCGGCTGGTGATACTGCGAACCGTTTGCAGATCAGGCACTTGTTTAATTGCATTTTCGAGCGGTTTGGTAACCGTTACCATCATTTTATTAACCGGCTGCAGGCCCTCATCGGCAATTACCTTTATTTTAGGAAAAGTTACCTCAGGAAACAGCGATGTTTGCAACTTAGAGTATACAAACAAGCCGCCCATTATTATAATGGCCAAAACCAGACTAATGGGCTTTTTATGCGTAATGAACGTATCCTTTATAGGTATTTTGGGGGTCATTGCGCTACTATTTTAACTTTTGCAGTATCGGCAAGGCCATAATTTCCGGTTACAACTATTTTATCATCAGCCGAAAACCGGGGAGATAATATCTCCACACGGTCGCCCGAAGTAATGCCTTCTTTAACCGGTACTTTAATGGCCGTAGTGGTATTTATAAGCTTCATTACCCAAAACGCTGTTTGTGTTTCGTTAGAAAGAATGGCCGATTTTGGCAATGAGATGGTATTTTTCTTTGCAGCTTTTACTATGCGGGCCTTCGCGACCAGATTCTCGGGAATTTGCTGGGCGTCGTTTATTTTTATCACTACACCTTGTGTTTGTGCAACCGTATCAACTGTTTGCATAAACGATTTTACCGTACCCCCTATTTTTGTCCCTCCCGGTAAGGTTAAGTCAACATTTTGGCCGGTTTTAACATATTGCCTGAGTTCGTAAGGCAATTGCATTAAAAACACAAAGCTTGAGCGGTCACTGATGATCGCTAAAGGCTCACCATCAGCAACATAATCGCCCGATTGATGGCTCAACTGTGAAATATATCCCGGCGCAGGCGCTTTTATCTTGTTGACTCCCGAAAATTTAAAGGTAGTATCTAAAACATTTATAGTGTTGCCTATGCTTTGCGCTTCCTTGGTTTTTATGGTAAAAAGCACTTCGCCTTTACTTACATTTTGGCCGAGCTGAACATTTACCTGCTGCACATAGCCGTTAGCATTAGATTTTACGTAGTTTTTTTGAAGTATAATTGAAGTGGCATTCAGGTCGATATAATCGGTTAGCGTACTGTCGTTAACGGTTGTTACAGTAACCGGGGTTTGCGAGGCTACCTTTGCATCGTCATCATCAGCTTTCTCACCTCCTTTGCACGAAAACAAGCCGATCGGGATAACCAATAAAAAACAGAGTTTCGGGAGACTGAAATATCTAAAGATGATCATTTTCATATTATCGGTTCCAATAATTTAGCTGATTGATAAGCTGTAATTTATTAATAGTTGTTGTAGTTTTCAGGTTTTTTATGGTAAGATAATTATTAACCGCAAGTACAAGGTCGGCTACCCTAACATCGCCTGTTTCCAAAAGTTGTGTATCTACCTTTATCAGGCTCTCGGTGTACTTTATTTGTTCGTTTACTTCTGTAAGCAGTTTGTCGCTTTCTGTTATTTGTTGGTTTAGCTGTGCAATTTGTTGCCGGTACTGTGTATCAAAAAAAGATTTATAATTCTGTCGTGTCTCTTCCTCCAAAAAAAGCTTGCGGTACTGCATCTTCCGCTGGCCGCCGTCGTAAATTGGCATGGTAAAACTGAAACCCGCACTTACACCAAAATTCTTATAAGCCTGCCCCATAAAATCAGAATTATAGCCGCCGTCGGCAACAAGGCCAATTTTAGGTTTGTAGCTAAAATCAATCAGCTGCCTGCTGTTTATCAGCTTCAAACTATCCAATTTGTATTGCTTAAAAAATATACTGTTATAAGTAGCTGGTATTAGGGCAACTTGCATAACAGGTTCCTGCAACTCGGCCATGCTGGTATCAGCAATCCCGGCAAGGTAATTTAATGTGGCGTAATCGTTTTTATATTGCAGTTTGGCTTGCAAAAGTTGCAATTGCTGCTGTTTTAACGTTACCAAAAACGTCAGATAATCGGTTTGCCGGTAAACGTTTGAACGGGTAAGTTTTTTAAGCAGGTCTTCTTCCTGGCTTAACAAAACAACTATTTCCTCGTTAAATTTCACTTGCGAGAGGCTGCCGTAAGCTGTGATATATTGTGCCGTGATTGCTTTTTTAAGATCCTGCTCAGATATTTTTGTAGCGTTGCCAACAGACTGTGATAACAAATTAATGGTTTCTATCTGAGCATTTAGATTTTTTCCGCTAACTATCGCCTGATTTACAGCTAACACTGCATTCATAGTGTGCTCATTAAAAATGGGCTCCGAATAACCGTATCCGCCTACTATGGGCGCATATAATCCGCCGCTATTAGCATTTACCTGTGGTTTGAGACCGGCGCGCAGGCGTAAACTATCAATTTGGTTTGACGCAATTTGATTGCGTAGATCTTTTAATAAAGGGCTGTTATTTTTTGCTATTTCAAGATAATGATCAAGCGAATAACTTTGTGCAAAAGAAAAAGAAAAGGTAAGGGTATATAATATTACGCCGAAAAGCAGTTTCATTCAATAAATTATTGATGCTGTTTATTTTAGCTAAACTATAACTTAATTTTGGATTAATTTGGCATGGAACAACTTTTTTACAGTTAAGAATTTGTTAAGCAATCGGCTCAATCACTTATGTAAGGTTGTTATTTTACCTACCTTCCGCAGGTTAAAATAGAACAGTAAAGTTGTGATAACCATCGCGGAAATTGTAATTCAGCGAAAAATTAAAATTCTCGCATATCTGGCGTGATATGGTTAGGCCTAGCCCGCTGCCCTCGGATCCGGAAGATTTATGAAAGCGGGTGAATATTTTTTCATCCTGTAAAGCGCTAACGTCGCCGGTATTTTTAACACTGAGGCTTTCATCCGTTAAGGCAATAATAATTTCACCGCCTTTATAGTTGTGCCTGATTGCATTGCTGATAAGGTTGCTCAATAAAATTTCGGCAAGGTATCGGCTTGCATAAATTTCTTTCGGCTGCAAATCGTACCTGATAGTAAGGTCTTTATCCTGGAATATTTCAGCAAATTGAACGATCATTTCTTCAACAAGTCCACGCAGATCAATGTTTTGTTGTTCATGTAATAAACGGTTCTCTATTTTCACAAGCAACAGTAACGATTGATTTAACCGGTTCAGCCTCGAAACGGCTCCGTACAAGTCATTTAGTAATTTACTTTGGTGTTCGTTAAAATTCTCTGTCTGGATAAGCGTGTCCAGTTTTGAATTAATTACCGCTATCGGCGTAAGTAATTCGTGTGAAGCGTTTTCGGTAAATATTTTCAGGTCTTTATAGTCATTTTTCGCTTTAACCGCCATGGTATGAACAGCCTGGTTTAATTCTTTAAATTCATCGATGCTGGTTTCTATTTTCGAGATATCATTATTATCTGTTATGCTGAATAACCTTACCTCTTTCATTACCTTGTAAAAGGGCTGCCACAACCTGTTTAATATAAAC
>CAZZUU010000040.1:0-16834 GCA_964657275.1 uncultured Mucilaginibacter sp.
AGGTTGCCGTTACTTTTTTAAAATAGGCTGCCTGATAGCTATATATAATCAACATCAAACCTATTAGACAAAGTGTAAAATACCATCCGGAAAAAGGATGTATGGTACTTACCGGGTCGGTTAAACTGTTTTTAACATACAGTTCGATTGGCTGCTTATGAACGGAGCTTGTGAATGACGGTCGTGATGGCCCCGTGTTCACCGTCCAGTAATATGGAGAAGATCCAAAAATTTCGTACCTATTTATCTTTGGATCAAAAAAACTAAACACAACAGTGGGGGCAGCAAATTGCCCCTTATAATTTGATACCAATTGAAAGGTATATTCCAGGTGTGTCTTAATACCATAAGTTGTAAGCGTATCCTTTCTATCGGTAGTTATATTGTAGATATCAAATCCTTCCGGCAATCGTGGGGTAGCTAAGGCAACAGTCTTTGTATTGCCATCGCCGTCGATAATTAAGTGAAACACCAGTAAGTTTGGCGTTTTTAACGACGCCTTATAATAGCCTTTTATTTTAAAAACACCCACCGCTCCCGAAAACGAAATGGTATCCCGTCTTGGAGGGAGTGCGTTAATAATAATGGCAGGTGCGTTGGAGTACAGAACCTTACTAATAAGTTTTTCTTGTCCAAAAAAGTCGTCGCCGGCTGAGGCACTTATTTTTATATGCATTTTTAGCCGGGGCAATAGCAATTTGCCAGTATCTGACGCGATAACTAAATATTGTTTTAGCGTAATTACATGATATAGTTTGCCGTTAACCTTTTCTGTACCCTGCGACTGATTTGCCGGATATTGTTCCTGGTAGCAGTTTTTAAAATTGATTTCAAATTCTGTTTGCGGATCTATTACTGAAACAGCATTATACAGCAGGTATTTTACAATAAATGCCTCACCGGCGTAAACAACCTGCTTTGAACTCGCCACTTTTATAAACACATCATTGGAAGGAGATTTTTGATTTATTTCTGCGTTCAACTTACCGGCAACGTCAGACGCCTTGCTGCATGTAAATGAAAGCAGCAGATTAATAAAAATCAAAAAGCAATATTTGTGAGTAAGCATTTTGCCGTGCTGTTTTTAATAGTCTGGTCCGTTTAAATAAGTTTTCCTGCTGTCTTTATTGTTGCCTTCACCGCGTTTTGGTACGTGTTCCTGATCCTTCGAAATTTTTAATAGCTTATTCATTTGTTTGTCTGAAACCTGGTATGGCCCCATCGATTGGTCGTCGGTTTCTTGCTGCCCGTCGCTATTATCCTGTTTCGTGTCCTTATTCTTCGTGCCATCGGCGGCCTTATTATCCTTTCCTCTTTTTGCGCGATTTTTTATATCGGCCAGTTGATTCAGCCGGATTGTTACCAACAGAAAGTTTTGCCGCACTACGTCGTCCTCATCGTTCAAAAGAAGGGCATTTTTATAAGCCGCAAAGCTTTTATTTAAAAGACCTTTCATATAATATGTATTGCCGAGATTATTCCATATCCCGGCATCATTCACGTTATTTTTATCACGCAATAATCGTTCATAAAGTTGTGCGGCTTCGTCATAACGGCCCTGTTGATAGTATGCATTAGCCAGATTATATGGTAAGTCAACATGTCCATCCCAAACTATTGATGCTTGCCGATAAAAAATGCCGGCCTCTCCCCAATAGTTATTTTTATAAGCTTCGTTTCCTTTTAAAGACCGAAGAGCAACCTTTGTATAACTGGTTATTTTAAAAGTATTAAACAGGCACATCAACAATATCAAAATTAAAGTTGTTACACTTACCTGCCAATGCGTTGGTAACCGATATTTAAGCAATATGTTGTTGGGGCTATTCATGCTTTATATCCCATTATTGTGTTAGCCCTTAAAGTCTGTGGTATACATAACTCAGCACTTAACAGTATAAATGCTGCAAATAAAAAAAAATGATAGTACTGTTTGGGAACGCGGGAAACGTTACTGTATTCAATCTCCTTTAGCTGTCGGGTAAATATTGACGCTGCTGATAATTGGTCTGCAACCTGTATATAATTATTGGCCCTATTTCCTGTTATCCTAAGAAGCTCTTTTTTATGAAGGTGCGAAGTAACCGGCCTGCCATTCATATCTCTTTCAACAGCGTCATTGTCTGCGCTATAAGTTAACGGCACTTCGCCGCCATTAACGGTTCCGAAGCCAAAGGAAAACAATTTTATACCTGATTTTCTTAGCGAATCGGCCATACCGAAGGCGTTATTATCATGAAACTCCCCGTCAGAAAGCAGGCACATTATTTTAGTTTTCTTATTATCGGGACCATAAATCAAACCCGAAATTTTTAATGCTTCGCGCAAAGATGTACCCTGCTGGCTAACCAAGCCGCTTGAAATAGCGTCGACTGCTTTATCAGCATAATAATAATCGTCGGTTAATGGAATGTAAGTGCTGGCTTTCCCGGCAAATAAAACAACGCCGATCTGTTCATTATCTAATTGCGCAGTAATTTCTGTAATAAGGTGCCGTGCCCTGCTCAGGCGGTCGGGCGCCATATCTTTTACATACATACTTTTGGAAACGTCGACCACAAATACTAAATCAGTTGCTGCCCGGTTTTTCTTTTGTTCGTAATTATCCATTACATACGGGCGGGCCAAAGCTGTTATCAGCAAAAAAAAAGCAACAAGAAAAAGAGCATATCTCAATACCTGTATGTACAGGGGCGAAGCAAAAATCAAATTCTTAACAAGCTTTTCTTCTCCGACAGATGCCAACAATTTCAATTCCCTGCGCTTGCTTAATAACCATATTACTATGAGGACGGGTATGATACCTGCCAGATAAAGATAATCTACATATTCAAAATTAATCATGCCGGCCAGGTACGTAAAAATGTGGATTTCAAAAACAATTCAAATAACATCAGGACTAACGCAACACCAATAAACCAGTTAAAAATTGGATTGTAATTTTCATTGGTTACCCATTTGATTTTTTTTGTTTCGAGTTTACCGATGGCGGCATAAATGTTTCGCAAAGCTTGTGCATCGGTAGCTTTATAGTATGATCCACCGGTAATAGCTGCTATTTTTTTTAATGACGCCTCATTTAAGGTAACAAATATCTTTTGATAATACTTTTTTCCATCTAATCCTTTCAACGGCATTAGCGCGAAGCCTGTACTGCCAATACCAATTGCATAAATTTTAATATTCATTCGCCTGGCAAATTCTGCTGCCAGTACCGGGTCAATCATCCCGGCATTATTTTCGCCGTCGGTAAGCAATATGATCACCCTGCTTTTTATAATGCTCTGTTTAAGAATATTTATTGCTGATGACAGTCCGGAACCTATGGCCGTGCCATCAGCCAGGTCACTATCGTCCATTTTGTTAATTCGATCCAGCAACAATGGGTAGTTTTTTGTTAAAGGGCACCAGTTCAAGCTTTCGCCGGCATATAATACTATTCCCATCCGGTCGTGAGAGCGAAGCGTAACAAACCGGTTCAAAACATCTTTAAGCGCTTCCATGCGGTTGGGTTTAATATCTTCTATCAGCATACTTTTAGATATATCAAGGGCGAATACGATGTCGGTTTCAGAGGTCGGCGACCTCGCTTTGGTTTTTGTGACCAGTTGCGGGTCTGACAGCCCAAAAACAACTAAAATGATTGCTATAATGCGCAATATGAGCAGATAATCAATCGGCGAAAAATTGGGGGCATCCGTAGTATCATCGCCCGGAATACCGTTGATAGCCATCCCCGGAGTACGATTTCGTAAATATTTAATATAAAAATAAACCAGCAAAGGGATTACTAAAAGCAAAACAAACCATTGTGGTTGTGAAAAGCTTATTTGCCATAGTTTATCTATCATCTCGATAACACAGGTTTATAATTGATGATAAATTCCCTTATATCACTAATAAAAGAAGGGTATATCAACGTTGCTGCCGATTGGGGTAAGAATTTCAACCTGTTTGCCGTTTCCCGGATGTTATCAAACAACGCGTTACAATAATCCGTACGGCTAATTTCAGACCGTTGGCCTGAAAATGTTATTTCGGTTTGTAAAAACTCGCTTAATAAATCAGAAACCTGGTTAATTACAATTGCTGCGGTAACGCCCTGATGGCAAGCAACCAACTCAAGGGCAGATAACTTTTTTAAGCAGTTTTGCTTTAGTATTGAAGGCGCCGGAGTGGTGATCCTTTTAACTAAAATGGAGTATATTGTGGCCAAAGCCAATAATAAAATTACTAACACCAACCCAACTTTTGTTACTGCATTTATGAGATTGGACCAATTTGTTTCCCTGATAGGTTTAATGTCATGTATTGCTAAAGGCAGACGATCTGATTTGAAATCAACACTAACCGGTGGCGATAAAAATTTCCCGGTGTTTACAATAACCGGTAGTGCCGTTATAGACAGATGGGTTGGTTTAACTGATGTAAATGCAATGATATGCTGGAAATACCCCCCGGCTGCAGTTGAATTAACCCTAAGCAATGTAACTTGTTGCGACTGCTTAAATAGTTCATCGCATAACTGCCAAGATACCCTTGCATTCTTATCGGCCTCTACACTAATTTTAAGCCCTATAACATGTCCAATCACAGTGCGCCTGGCATTAACACTAACGTGGATAATGGGTTGCTTAGAAGCATAGGAGCTGCTTACGGTTAACAAAAAGCAAATAATAATAGCACCCGGTAATCTTTGCATGTGTTAACTCATTATCAGCGATAATTTTTCTATTATATCATCGTCAGTGCGTACTGAAATGTTTTTTATAGCATTCTTAGTTAAAAAACTGGCATAATTTTCTTCATTCTTTAATTGCGTTGCCTGGTACGTTTTGTTAAACTCAGCTGCTGAGGTATTTATCCATCTTTGTTTTCCGCTTTCAATATCCTTCAATTTAACCCAACCGAGTTTCGGTAACTGATGTTCCATTTTGTCATACACCCGGATAGCCAGGACATCATTTTGTTGTGAAAATATTGCACAGCTCCGCTCATACCCTGTGGTTATAAAATCTGATATTATAAAAACCACACTGCCTGTGCAATTGATCTTCATTAAGAACACTAAAGCACAATTAATATTTGTTGTACCAGCGCAAGGTTTGCTTTCAACCATCGCCCTCGCAATGTGCCAAAAGCTCGACATGCCTTTAATGGGCATAATAAGTCTTACTATTTTATCACTGAAAAAGATAACGCCTACGCTATCATTTTTCCGTATGGCATTATAGGCGAGAGTTGCGGCTATTTCTATCTCCAGATCGATTTTACGCCGCCTATGACTGCCCAACATAGTGGAACCACTAATATCGATCAGCAGCCATATGCGGCGTACCTTATCTTCGTTAAAAGTATTTACGTATGATTCTCTGAACCGGGCCGTAACGCTCCAGTTTATAGTCCTTATATCATCGCCGGCTTCATATTTTCGTATGGAATCAAAAACTACGCCCCTTCCCTTTAACAAACTGTGGCTGGCTCCGGCTAATTTTTGTTTTGAAACAGAATTTGATAATAAATCAATTCTTTGTACCGTCTTAATAAGTTCATTAAGTTCCATACTTTTCTATGGTTAAGGCGCCGGGATGCCCTTCAGTATTTCTTCTAAAATATAATCTGAGGTAATCCCCTCGGCCATCGCCGCGTAAGTTAGGCCGATCCTATGCCTTAAAACATCCTGAGTCATGGCGTAAACATCGGCTGGTATAACATATGATCTTTTCTTTAGAAATGCATGCGCGCGCGCAGCCAATGTAAGGTTTAAGCCGCCACGCGGCGAAGAACCAAATTTTATATACGGCTTTATATGCGGCAGGTTATATTTTTCGGGCCAGCGCGTGCTCAACACAATATCAAGAATATAATCTTCAACCTTTTCATCAATGAATATTCTCGAAACAAGCGCCTGCATTTTTAAAATATGTGCTATTGAAATAGAAGGATCTGTAATATGATGATCGGCCACATTTCTGCGATTTATCAGTTTTTCTTCCTCTCTGGTTGGATAGGTAATAACCACCTTTAGCATAAACCTATCCATCTGGGCTTCGGGCAATTCGTAGGTACCAGCGTGATCGATAGGGTTTTGGGTAGCCAACACCATAAATGGTGCATCAAGTTTATAAGTTGTGTTCCCAATAGTAACCTGCTGTTCCTGCATTACCTCAAGCAATGCGCTTTGTACCTTTTCGGGGGCACGATTTATTTCGTCGGCCAGTACGAAGTTTGAAAAAACAGGGCCTTTTTTTATAGTAAACTCATTGGTTTGGATATTAAATATCATAGTTCCCAAAATATCAGCCGGAAGGATATCAGGAGTGAATTGTATACGGGAAAACAGCGCATTTATTGATTGCGCAAGCGTTTTAACCGCAAGTGTTTTTGCAAGGCCCGGCATGCCTTCCAACAAAATATGCCCGTTGCCTAATAAGCCAATTACCAGCCTTTCCAGCAACATTTCCTGCCCTACAATGGTAAGTTTCAATGTCGCCAGCAATTCATCCAAAAAGGGCGCTTCCCTGGTTATTTCCAGCTCAAGTTCCTGCCAATCGCTTACATTGGTATATGAGTTCGTCATTAATCAGATAAATAAGTGTATTAAGCTCGTCTGTTAATTTGAGTTGAGATATGTTTTTTTCAACTCGTTATACTTAGAGCGGTTTGCTTTAACTTTATTGAAATCGGCTAAAAAAGCCTCTTCCTCGGGCTTAATTTCGTCTTTGCTTAAAACACGAGTGGTAAAGGCTTTTTGCATTAAATCAAATACCATATCAAACTGGCCTTTTTTTGCATAGGAACAGCCCATCCCAAAAAGAGCCCGGGCGTTATTGGGAGATATAGTTAAAACATATTGAAAGCTTTTAACTGCAGATGTATCTTGATTTACAAATAGTTGAGCAAGGCCATAATCAGCGTAAAACGCAGTATCTGTTTTTACGCCTGTCTCTTTGTTGTAAGTATCAAAGTCACGTATAGCTTCGTTATATTGTTTACTTTTAAAATAGCTTAAACCCCGCAAGTAAAATTTGTCTTTAAGCTCATTCAAACTATCTGTGTTTATAGCCTCCGAAAAATTGTTTATGGCAGCGGGGTAACTCCTGTTTTTGAAATTAACCCGCCCATTTTGGTAATAATATTTGTACTGTGGTTTTATTTTTATCGCCTCTCCCAAATCCTTTGTTGATTTTGACAATTCGTTTTTTGCAAAATACACCAACCCCCTGTAATAGAAAGCCTCGTTATTGGTTTCAACCCAATCTATCGATTTATTCAACGATAGAATTGCATTAATATAATCAGCCAGATAATATTGGGCCTGACCGTTTAATTGGTTTGATTTTGATAAATCGCCAACAATATTATTAACTCTTAACTTGTCGCTGCCTTTTTTTGCCGCTTCTAAGTTAGCTTGCAGAATAACAATGGCTTGATTGTAGTCGTCAACAGCCTTCGCATATTTTTCCTGTATTTGAAAAGTATTTCCTCTTTCAATGTAGGCCTGCACATTATTGCTCTCACTCTTAATCGCATTTGTAAAACTATTTATGGCCAGGTCAAACTCTCCTATGCGGAGGTGTGCCAATCCCTCTTTAAAATGCACATCGGAAAAGGCAGGGCTACACGTTATTGCTTGCCTGTTTAGCTTTATAGACTCACCGTAACTTACCGCTGCTGCCGCGTTATTTTTAGCGAGCCTTTGCTCGTCTCCGGTTATCAGCCTGATTTCAGCCTTACCATGTAAAGCATTAGCGTTGCAATTACGGATTTTTAGCGCATCATCATAGGCACTGTCCGCGTTTGAAAAATCGTGTTTATCAGATAACATTTTGCCTTTCAGAAAGAAGTTATTGCTGATAGAATCTACCACGCCAATTTTCAACGAATCGAGGCCCAACTTCTCTGCCGAGGCAAAACTAATTCCGCTTAAATAAGGATTGTTTAAGCTCAAATAATTTAATCCCTGGTAATAATAAGCCAACGTATATTTTGGATCGAGTTTAACCGCTGTGGCAAAATATTTAACTGCATCATTATTGTTTTTTAAACGATATAATAATTCTCCTTTGTTATAATAAATAGATGCCGTAGTTGGGCTTAATTTAATAGCCACATCATAGTCAATTTGCGCCCCGGCGAAATTAGCTTCCATATCCTTTAATTTCGCTTTTGCCACAAAATACAAGGGTTTATCCGGCGATGTATCCATTTCATTGGTAGTAAGCACATCATAATCTGTAATTGCGCCCACAAAATCCTTTCTATATTTTACAAAAAAACCGGCACGGGCTATTCTTGCGTCCTTATAGTTTGTGAAATATTGAATGGCAAAGCTATAATCTTCCAACGCTTTATCCAGGTCGTGTTTATCATCGCGGTTCTGTTCGGCTTTCAACTGATAGCCCTGGGCTTCAATATAAAATATTTCGGGATAATTGAATTTGTCTTTTTTATGTTCATGTAATATTTTCTCACACTCATCAATTGCCCCCTGAAAGTCGCCCGACTGTAACTTATTTTTGGGCAAAGCTATTGTTGATATAATTTCACTTAATGCTTGTATTTCGGTCTGTAAGGTTGCGCCCGCTGCCGGATTAAGCGCTATCGCCTGATTATATAGCTGTATCGCATCTTCAAAATTACGTTCACTTTTTGCTTTATCTCCTTTGTTCTTATAGTTCTCATAAGTATAATCAGCCATTAATTTTTGGGCGTCTATTATTTGCTTGTCAAGCGATGGCACCAAAGGCTTCAAATCCTTCGCCTTCATATAAATCTCTATCGCTTCTTTGTATTGCTTATTACTAACATAGTTGTTACCAACTGTAATATAGCCATTAAATATGGCTTGCTTTTCTTTCTCTTTTTCTTGCTGCGCTTTAACAAAAATGTTCACTTCCCTGCTAAATTCTTCCTGAGAGACAACGCTCGCTGTAGCCGACGTATCGGTAATAATCTGCACATCGTTCTTGGTGTTAGTCTCTATTGAATCGGCAGGATTATAAAAACTAATACCATCAATTAACACTTGCCACTTGTTGTTGCCAAGGCTATCAACCCGTAGTATTGCTTCGCGCTGCCTGGTGGTATAACTACTGCTGTCCGTTGCATATTTACTGCCAAAGTCTGAATCAAACCTTACCTTTATATACAGATAATCCTTTTTTTTAACGTTTGATACATAGTATTTGGACAAGGTGATACTCGGGTCGGCCGTTTTTACATATTTAAGATCCAGGTCGTTCATGTATTTTTCTACAGGCACATCCTTTGAGTCATTTAGTTTTGATTTTGGGTCGAGATCGGATTCAATTATGATGTCCTTATTGGAAAATATGCGGTTTTTTGAAGGCTTAAAACTATTACTTATTGCGTCTGCCAGCTCACTTGGAACGTTATCATTAAATGAAATATAATTAAGCAATTGCTGCAACTCGTCAATTCTTTCGTTTGCCTGATAACTTATTTCTTTGGCATCTTTCAGCGTGATTTTATCCTGGGCCCAAGAAAAATTACCGATGAAACAAAGTATGATCATTGCCAAAATTCGCTTTCCATCGAAAACAACATTTACATAACTTTTACTCGATCTGATAAACATAAAAACCATTTAAGAAGATAGTTTACTCAATTTATTAATAAGCCATCCTGCGTTTCTGGAGTCGCGGTTAAACTGCTCAACTTCTATTTTCCAGCCCCTTATCTGTAAAAAGACATAGCTAACAGCAGTTACGTCTGTAATTTTAAGATGGTTATTAATACACTCCGTTATAAAACAGCAGAAGTCTTTACTGTATTCGTTTGAATTTACGATGTAATTGCTGATATTTTTTGGGTTACCGGTCACCTCGTAAATTCTTTCAAAATCTGTGGTGTGGCTCATCGGGTTTAAAAAGGCGGTGCTGTCTGTCGGTTTTGGTAAAGGCGGTAATTTTGGGGTTTTGTCAGCGCCATTCGCTGCGATCACTTGCTCCAAAAATTTGGCGTCCACGTCCGCAATTACCCATTTATAGCCGCCATTTGGATACTTTTGAACCTGGAGTTTTAGAATAGCATTTTCGGGTTTCCCATTCCAAACTATCGAACAAGTTACACTGGCATACCATTTGTCTTTATAAAAATCCAGCAACTCGGGGCTCGTCTTATTTTCAACCTGCTTTATAAAACTATCGATCTCATTATGGTTCCAATCTGTTCGTTGGGCATTGAACAAACTTTTGATCAATTTGTCGCGCGTTAGCTGGGTTGACGGGCTATATTGTTTATTATATTTTGTGATAAGCGTAGAATCATTATTGAAGCGTTCTATAAATTCATTAAGCTGCTTAACCTGCCACGCCGAGTTGATATCAAATTCTTTTTGATATGTTTGAGCTTGCAGCAACTTCACGCTTACCAATAAAAAAAACAGTAAAAGTTTCTTCATAATAATATTTTACGTTCAGGCGGCACTTACAACTTTTTAGTTTCAACAACCCCTACATCATCTAAAAACACATCCCAACCTGATACTGACTCACCATCAACAGCTTTTTCATAGTGTTTTAATACTATAGTTACGTTGCGTTTTGTAACATCACCATATACCAGGTTACCGTCCACAAAACCCTGAAATTTCTGAATGAAAGTTACCACCCCATAATAATTACCATCGGTTCCTTTGGTAAATTTAGAAGCATAGTTAATATTTGCGTATTCTATCTGCACATTATCATATTGGCCGCTTTTAACTTCCAGTCTATTCAGATAACCGCGTATCTTGTATTTATTTTTGGCCTTTGAACCTGTGTTTGACACTTCGACAAGCGCATTTTCATTTAAAAAAAGGCCACAAGCCAAATTGATGCTTTTATTGGCTGCTTCCCGGTTTGTTTTTACAGATACAATGGATTGTAAATAATCAGTGAATTCCTTTGTTTTTTGCAACGCCTTGTTACCAAACTGTGCAAAATCAAGGTTCAATTCGTCAGACTTATTTGTTAATGGAGCTTCCTTTACGGAGGTTTCCTTCACAGTAGCCACCGACCTGTTTACAGGTTTAGCATTGGCAACATTTGCCTGTGATAACAGATCATTAATTTTGGCCTTGTCGAGGCTTAGATATGGCAAATCCTGTTCTGCATTACCGATCAGCAAATGGGTGCCGTTTTTGCGGATGATAAACGCAAGGGTTGATTTTTCTACCTTTAGTTCCTTACCGCCACTGCTGGCCAACAACTCTGTATCGCTTTCGTCACTTATAGTTGCAGGTAAAACATTCCCGTCGAGATCAACCAGGATATCATAAGGCCTGGGTTTGGCAACGCTGTTAATGAAGTCATTCTTCTCCTGGTCGGTTAGCGCTTTAGTTTGAGCAAACACCAGGTAATCGCCCGCGTCATTAAATGCTACCTCAACATTATTAGTGTTTCGACTGTAAATTGGCCCGGTTGGATTTGCCAGGTTCTTAAATTTTACTTTATCGGATGCTATTTCTGAAATTTTACCGGGGATTTTAGTTCCCCCGGATAAGTAAATCATATCCTGGGCTGAGGCTTTATTTAAGATTAAGCATGAAATAATCATTGAGTATAGTATTTTCATAATCGTAATATTTTTTAAATTTTATTAATGTGATTCAGAAATTTGATAAATATTGCTACCGCTTGGATTAAGTACGTAAATTTTTTCATTGGCATATTGAACAATTCCGTTTATTCCAGTGGCAACAATCTTAATAACGTCTTCATTTTTTACCCCCACGCCTTCATTAAAACTAACTATTATCTGCCCCTCTTCATCAAAGTCAAATCCTAAAATTTTACTATTTAAGATCAAAATTTTTTTTTGGCTGGATAATTGATAAATAGTATTACCCAACGCAAAGAATATTTCTCCAGACTTATTTACTTGCACTTGTTGAATAATTCCTTTTATTTTAAATACCCAATTTAATCCGTTTTCGGTCAATATACCTATTTTGCTTTCGTGGGGATCAAAGCCCCAAACATAACAAACGCCATTTTTGAAAATAACATTATATAACCCTTTACTGATTTTAGCCAGCAAGCAGCGTTGAACAGGTGATTTTCTTATGCTTTTCAGATAATAAAGCTCCGATGAATCAGCGTGATTAGCAAGCACAAAAAAAGCTGAATGTTTAAGATCGGGAGCAAACGAAGTAAAATAATAATCTTTTACCGGCGGTAAAAACCACAAGGAATCTTTCGGCATATAAATTCCACCATCAAATGGTAACAAAATTTGGTTTACCTCATTAACATAAAAAGAAGTAAATACCGCATGATTTATCGGCAAGTTATAAGTTTTACATTTATATTGAATTTGGCCAAACGAACTATTGATAAATAGAGCGAAACTCAATATTGTGATTGTATATGGAATTTTAAACTTCATACCTATTAATGTGTAAATCCAAACCAAGCTGCAGTTCCCATAGCAAGCCATACAGGCCCTCCTGCAGCAATAAAAACAGCACCGCCAACAACAACAGCAGCACCTTTGGCATAATCAAGTTGGGTCCACGATCCATATGACTTAATTGGCGGAGGAGTAAAATTTAAAGGATTCATTTTATTAAAAAACTCATCCCGCTGCGCATCAGTAGCGTTTTCATTGAAGACAACGTTGTTTAACCCTTCTATTGTGGTATTTTTGTTTTCTATCGCGACATGAAGCGCCTCTTTTCTTAATTCATTTGGGATAGATGAGGGCAGCGGCATAAATACCATATCAACTGTATTTTTAGTAATATCTCCTTTACCCATATCTTGTAACGCAGAATAAACCGTACTCATTTGTTGTATCTTCGAGTCTTTGTATTCCTGAAATAGCGGGCCAAACATTGAGTTACTTTCCGCGATATCATCTATCGCCTGATCTTGAACCCTATCAGAAATGCCCTCTACGAAACTATCAGTGTAATTATTCCCAGTCAGGCTTTGATTATTCTCGTTAGTATTGTCCGCCAAGGTGCCTCCACCAAATGCTTGTTGCCCCAAATCCTTATTATTTGTAGATTGATCAATATTTTGAGCTGCATTTTTTATACCGTCAGATCCGCTATCATCCAACCGGCCATTTGCCTGAGCGTCTTGAAGTCGCGCCTCGGTTTGCGCACTTATTTGATTAAGGTTATTCACTAACGCGGATTGATTAGCATTTAATTGATTTTGCTGCTGCTGCAATTGTTGCTGCTTTTCTTTTTGCTGTTCCAGGTACCGCTGGTAGGCGGCTTGTCTTTGCTGCTGGGCCAATTGATAAGCTTGCTGTTGCGCCTGTATCTGGGCATTTTGCCTGTCAACTGCGGCTTGTTGGGCCTGCTGTTGCGCTTGCCTCACCTGGCTTTGATAACTTGTTTGTATCTGGTCGCAATTGGATGACTGACTGTTAAGCTGGTTTTGGAGATCATTAATTTGGCTATCAAAATTACTTTGATTTTGCTCAATTTCTGCTGGTGTTGCCGCCACCACTTCTGCATTTACATCTTTAATATGCTGGTAGAAGTTTTGACCTGCTCTGTCAAATTCTGTTTTACTTTTCTTACATTTACTACAAAAAAGCCCTTCCTGCAAATCTTTTAAAGCAGCCTGTTTATCATATGCCATATTAGCAAGTTGTTGGGCGAGTTTTTGCTTTTGCACATCACAACTATTTAAATTTTGCTGGTACTCGCCCTGGTCGGGCATTTGGGCAAAAACATGGTTAAAACACAAAACCAGTAAAGCCGACAATGTTAAAATGTAATGTCTTTTCATGTAATTTGAATTATTTTGCTACCAACAGTGCGGCCTTGTTTCGTAAACCTTCTATGTCAGATTTTAACCTTTGATTTGTTTCTTTAAGGCGGTCAGCCTTATCATCCTTCACTGCAGAGGATACTTTCCCAAAAAGGTTCATTAACCCTCCAATTACAGCGCCCGCCTGGCTATTTTGAACCTGGCTGTCGTTAACCAATTTTTCTCCTGCAGCGCTTACGCCTTGCATATTACCCGAACCTTGTATAAGCCTTTCAATTTCACTTTGATTAAAATCATAGATTTTGACCAGGTTGTCGGCGATCTCATTACATATAATACTGGCCCTGGCCGACGCCTTTTTTACTTCCTGTGCTGCTATGTCATCTTTTGATTGGGCATCACTTATTTTAAGATATAACTGAAATGCCCTGTTGTTATTTGCCGTATTTAAATAGTCGTCATAATCGGTATACTTTTTGCGTTTATACGGAGATTGATATGATTTTACATTATCAACGTCATCATATATATCGGCAATAGCAAACTGGCAAACAAGTGCCTGTCCTGTGCCGCTTAAATTCTGATTTTCGGCAACAGCCCTGTATGCTTTTATAGCAAGGCCATAATCACGATTAGTTGCGAAGAATAGTCCTAGTTTGTAATAGGCAACAGGGTCATTTTGATCGCAGGCCGCAAAAGCTTTTTTCACACCGCCCAGCATATTGGAAGGGAATGGCCTGCTTGCAAAATTCAATCCCATATCAACATCAAAATAGCGTATTTCTGAAGAAGGGAGGGATCTGCGCAACAGCAAAACCGAGTTTACATCCAGTGGTGAATTTTGCAGGTTCAAGGTTGCCAGGCTGGCCTGCGATTCGCTAATATTGGCCGGAAGTTGAGTGATCCTGTTGTCGTCCAAATCAAGTACAGCCAAATTTGGCAGAGAGAATAGCGCGTCGGGAACTGAAGACAGATTGCAGTTAACTAAATAAAGACTTTCAAGCCTTTTCAGTTTGCCTATATCGCCGCTCAAGGGACTAATGTTCGCACCTGAAATATCAAGTACACGCAGTTTTTGACAGTTAAATACAGACTTTGAAATATCTAAGGTCCTGTTTTGAGTACTGTTTATATTATTGTTGATGTGCAACTCGGTAAGGTATTTTAATTGCCCGAAATCATTTGGGAAACTTGAGAAAGTGCCGGGTAGTATTAGTATTTTTAATTTTGACAATTTTGAAATAGAATCCGGCAAAGTGGCTATAAATGTCTGATTGAGGTTAAGCTCCTCCAACATTGAAATATTATAAAAGCTTTTGTCAATCGTTTTTAAAGGGTTGCTATTAAGTTTAACCGCTTTAAGACGCTTATATCCTTTAGGGACATTTTGAATAAGTTTAATATTATTCTCCGCTAAATTAAGACCGGCTATCGATGGAAAATCACTCAGCTCGACGGGAATTGCCTCAAACTTATTTTTTTGAAAATCAATGATACGTAAATTGCTTTTCTTAGGATCAAAACCTTTATCTACAGCTATCGAATTGATTTGGTTATTGTTTAATCGCAGTTCGATCAAATAATTTAAATCGAATATTGAAGAATGGATTTTTGTGAGCTTATTATTGTTTAGCGACATGAAAACAATGTTCGACTTTTTTATTTTCTCGATTTCTTCTTTATCAAATTTTAGATTTTTAAGCCCTATATTGTCTAACCATACATATTGAAGTTTGGGGAAGTCAAATATTTCTGACGGGAAATCTTTTAAATTATTATAACTTAAATTGATCGCAATCAAGTTTTTTAAGTTTTTTATCTCCTCGGGATATAGCTTAAGGTTTTGACTTTGAAGGTCAAGAAATTCTACCTTGTCGGGATCTGCTTCAGCAGACTTAACCGAGGAGTAGTGCGTAAACTTGTCAAGGTCCGATAGTTGATAAGCTTTAAAATCCCCTTTTATCGGAGCAGCGTCGTCCATCGGCTCATTTGATTTGTTTTGCGGAACATCAGCTACCTTATTTTCAGGAGTGATGGTTTTTTCTGGAGTAAGCTTTCCATTTTTACTTAAATCATTTGCCGGTGTATTTGGGCGAGTGTAGCTGGCGTAAGTTTCTTCATATCCGTTGGCGTAGGATATTTTTAGGATATCATAAAAATTTAAAGACAGCGTTGATGTATCGGATGAGTTACTTACTTTGTAAGCAATACTGTTATCATCTACTTCAATTATTTTCGCTCTGATCTCCTTACCGTCTTTTAACTTAATTATATCACTGCTTGCAACCGTTACTTTATTTCCTGCGTTAACGTCTGCAATTTTTGATTCGACTAACTTCTGTTTTACTTCAGGGGCTGCGTTATAGGCCTCCTCATACCCATTTCCATACCTGATCCCGATCACTTTTTTAATATCGATCTTATCAATAGTTGACGATGATATATTTGAATAGTTTACGCCGGTTTTATCAACGTCAATAACTTTAACCTTCAGCATATCGCCGTTGGTAGTATAAATTATATCATACGGCAGCGCTATTTTAGATATGCTTTTTTTTAGGTCCGATGCAGAGCTTTCGCCGGAGTATATTTCTAAATAGCCATTTTCGTAGCGTATTTTATTGATCTCCTTTTTTGATAAAAATTGGTTTTTAATGGGCCTCGATACCGGCCACCTGGAAAAAGTTACGGAATCTTCTCCTACTTCCTGTACTTTACATTTTATGGAATCGCCTTTGGTACTGAAAATAACATCCTGGGCGAAAAGATTGCCATTAACTAAACTAACTGCAAATAGCAATATCAAAGTAGTTTTATAAAAATTTGTAACCGGCAAATTTTTATAAAACATAATTAGTTTAAGGGTTAGGGGTTTTAAAACCATAGCATTAAATAATATATCAGACCAATGGTAAATATAAATTATAACTTGCTAATTTCAAACCGTTTATAGAATTAAATAGATTTTTATTTTTTTTGATATACCGATAATGTTGACTTAATGTACTAACAGGAAGAATTGAACGACAAAAGGGCTTTTAGGTTCACCGGCAATTCTCGTCCGTTTAGCTTTAACAACCTGTCATTTTTCAAAT
>CAZZUU010000041.1:0-16685 GCA_964657275.1 uncultured Mucilaginibacter sp.
AAGTCTTCAACGCTCCGGTGTCTCGTCCTCAAAAAAATTTACAGATGGTGTCTTGTCCGGATTTTGTCGACCGTTACAAATTAAATAATGTTTTTCCTATCTTCCGACCGAAAAATCATTCTCAAAGTTTGGTCGCGGGTGAGATAAGCAAACGCCCAATTATAAAGCGTTTTTATTTTATTATTTCCGCTTACCAACGATATCAGGTGAATGAATAACCAGCTTGCCAGGCCCAGCAAGCCGCCAAAGTGCACTTTATGTTTAAATAGGTCGACAACGGCAGTCATTCGCCCCATTATGGCCATTTCACCTTTATCAAAATATTTGAAAGGTTTCATTTTTCGGCCACCGGCAATACGCAGGAGATTTTTAGCGAGCGATTTTCCTTGCTGAATTGCGGGTTGGGCAAGTTGCGGATGCCCGTTTGGGTAATCACTATCATTTAGTTGGATCCCGACATCCCCGATAGCATAGATGTTTTGATATCCCACGACCAGGCTATACTCGTCTGTGATCATTCGTCTTCCAATGCCAACACTGGTTTCCGCTATACCTTCAAACGTATTGGCAATTACGCCGGCCGACCAGATCAATGTTTTGGACGCTATCACGTCACCGTCAGATAAATGAACTGTTTCATTTTCAAAAAGCACGACATAAGTGTTTAGCCGGATGTGCACACCCAGTTTATCAAGGGTTTTGTAAGCGGCCTGGTGAGTTTTTTCGCTCATTGGGGCCAATAAATTCGGTGAGCCTTCAACTATATGAATCTCGCAGGGGTAATCCTTCAATTCCGGATAATCCCTGGCATAAATATAACGGCGCATTTCAGCCAGCATTCCTGCTACTTCTACACCTGTAGGCCCGCCACCTGCAATTACAATTGTGAGCAACCGTCTTCTCTTTTCGGGATCTTGTTCAACGGATGCTTTTTCAAATATCTTGATCAATCCATTTCGCATAAACAGCGCATCATCGATTCCTTTTAGGGAAAAAGCGTTGGCGCGTATACTTTCGTTGCCAAAGAAATTTGTCGTTGAACCCGTTGCGAAAACAAGGATGTCATAATATAATTCACCGCCATCGTTCAAATTGATCTTATTTTGAGAGGAGTTAACGCTGATCACGGTTGCCATTCTGAAAGCAATATTCTTGTTTCTGAAAAGCTTCCTGAAAGGATAACTTATACTCGAAGGTTCCAGGAAGCTGGTGGCAACCTGGTAGAGCAGAGGCGTAAAATAATTGTAGTTATTTTTGTCAACCAGGGTAACATCATAATGCTTATTTTTAGAAATATAATCGATGAAATTCAGTCCCGCAAAGCCTCCTCCTATTACGACAATATGTTTTCGTTTGATGTGGTTGATTGCCATATAGAGGATTTTATTTTATTCTGTTACGAAGGTTTGATACCGGTTGTTGCCGCCTTACTCTGTTTAGCCCTAGCCTGTAAAAAATGTCGTTGCAAATTATATGCAACTAGTTAATAATCTTATTATAAGGTAATTGTTGAATATTAATAATGCCAAATCTGTCGTATTTAGCCAGTTGGCGAAATGATGCACGAAACTAAGAGCTTTGTTAAAAAAGATAACAATTTATGCATAATATGCTTCTGTTTTTGAATAAAAGAATCCTCGTAACATACAGATTGATATAATTAAATAAAATTTCTCTTCGCTTCAACTTTTATATTTTAATCGAATTGTATTCTCTCTGAATCAAAGTAAAAATGCGTCAACCTTAAGTTACTAAATCTCAAGTTGCCTGATCTGCCTGACCATTTGGCTCGTGAACCCCCATTCATTGTCATACCAGGCCATGATCTTAACCAGGTCACCATCCACAACCCTGGTTAGTTCCAAGTCGACTATAGCAGCATATCCGCTTTTGACAATGTCTGAGGAGACCAAGGGCTCGTTTGTTACGGCCACAACTTCCCGGTAGCGCTGGCTTGCTGCCTCCTGCGTTAAAATTTCGTTAATTTCTTGTGCTGAAGTTTCTCTTTCAGCGATGAAAGTAACATCGGATATTGAGCCGACGGGCACAGGCGTACGTATGGCAACGCCGTCGAATTTGCCCGCATATTGGGGTAGGGCCTTAGTTGTGGCGATCGCCGCACCGGTGGACGCAGGGGACAGGTTTACACCTGCAGCCCTGCCCATCCTGGGTTCCCGTTTTGACGGTCCGTCCACCAGAGCCTGCGAAGCGGTATAGGCATGAACAGTGTTGAGTATTGCTTTTTTGACACCCAGCCTTCGACCAAGGATTTCGATGAGCGGGCTAATATTATTTGTGGTGCAGCTTGCGCAGGAAAAAATTCCGGTTTGCCCATCTGCTGTGTTAACGCCGTACACAACCGTTGGGATCTCAGGACTTTTTGTAGGCCCGGACAAAACAACAGTTTTTGCACCGGCGATAACGTGCTTTTCCGCATCCGCGTAATTGGTAAACAAGCCGGTGCTTTCGATCACGACATCGATCTGCAACTCTTTCCAGGGCAGGTCTTTTGGGTCCCTGATAGAAAAATAGGCGATCGTTTTTCCTCCTACAAAAAGCATGTTGTCATTTGTTTCCACGGTTCTTCCGTACCTACCGTAGACGCTGTCATATTTAAGGAGATAGGCAGCATTCTCAATATGCATAAGGTCATTAATGGCAACCACCTCAATGCCTTCGCCTTCAAGGGCAAGTTTAAGGGCGGCCCGACCGATCCGGCCGAAGCCATTTATAGCAATTCTTTTCATAGCAATGGTTTTTTAAATTATGGTAGTTGCATTATAGAGGGTAGCTTAATAATTACTTGTAAAACAGATAAAGCAATTCTAAAGTATACAGATAGGCATGGTGCAGGAAGATCACCATAAGAGTGTAACGTTGCCCGCGGTTGGTCTTCTGACCTTCGCTTTTTGCTATTTGATCTTGCATATCTTACCGTTGATAAATATTCATACCTGGCAAGATTTGTTAGCTCCTGCTCATTACCGTTAAGACATATCGCATGCCAATGATTATAATATTGATTATTAGATTGTTATATTTATTTTGGCTTTATTTGAAATAACGCTATTTCCAGTTTTTCGAAAGTTTTTGGCGATATATCGAAAAGGCATCAATGCATTATTGCATTTAATGGATCCGAGGGGCAAATAAGGTGGGAAATCGGTTATGGGCGGGACTTTTTTGGCAATAAGTTATTTTAACATGCCTGCCTCACTGCTTTTGCCAAAATCCTGGCCTTTGTGCTCCTGCATTAACAAGCCAAATCGTTTTATCGCCAGGAGAGATCCGGAGAGCGCCGTTTATTGCTGAATAGTGACGGATTATCACAATAACGATAAGTTATCCACACAAATTTATGGTGCAATAATTTTCAAAATTTCAATCTTTTCTGATACTGCTTTGTAACTTTTAAACTACAAGTAATTGATTATCAACAAATAAATTAAATACTGTATTGGAAAGTAAACGCTGCTGTAAACTTACCCTTCCCCTCAATAATTCAACGCCTTCGAACTATAAACATGATATTCCCCCGGTGCTAGGGTAACGCTGTAACTGGCGTTGGTTATGGTAATGCTGGTGCCGGTAATGTTATCGTACCAAGTTCCGGCGGATGGGAATGAAATGGTGGTTGGCTGACTCACCACATCAAAATTCCCTATGATCTCGACGTTGGCTGTTGGGTCGAGCAGCTGAACGGTTTTAACCGAGCCGGTAAGGTTATATTTAAAACTGGTAGAAGAAAATACCGGGTTTTTGATCTTCATGTTGATCATTTTTGAGTAGATGGTATACAAATGGTGACGGTTCACATCTGTTTCGTAGTTCCATAAAATGGGTTTATCGCCTAACCTTCCTGCGTAGCCTATCGATATATCGTAACCTAACTCTTCAAATTGCCACATCATTTTAGGGCCGGGTGATGACATTAAAAATACCGCCGCCATTTCTTCACGGGCAAGAGCTGTAGGGATATTGGTAACGTTATAGCTGCCCGATGAATTTCCATACATCTCATTTTTATACATGGTGCGCTCTTCATCATGGCTCTCAAAATAAGCTACCAAATTATAAGGCGAAGTAAACCCGTAGCCATCATAAAATAACCCCGAAAGATCCCACACTGGCGTTGCAGCATAACCCATGGTAGCCTGTTGTGCAGGGGTGCTTAAATTAGTCCACATCATCATGCCTTGGTTTGCCAATACTGACTCTTCGGAATTTGCGGCAAAATATTCCAGGATCACATAAAAAGTAGGGTCGAGGCTTTTCATATACGTATTGTAGCTTTCCCAGGTAGCCACCCTGCCTGCATCGTAATTGGCCCATGAAGCTTCATCTGTCGATACAGTTTCGGTAAAGCCCTTAGCCTGGTCGAACCGGAAACCATCGATATGGTATTGCTGCATCCAATACTTCATCACATTTTTTGTATAGTATTGGGTTGCTGCTTTCTCATGGTTCATTTGATAGCCAACGCCATCAGGGTGCGTAATTTGCGGGTCGAGCCATGGATTGCTTTTAGTAGGGGCGCCATTTGCATCGGCGTAAAGCTGTACCATCGGCGACGAGCCAAACTGATCTTCGAGCACAATATCCTGTATAACAGCTATTCCCCGCGCATGGCAGGCATCAATGAACGCTTTATAGTCGTTTTTGGTGCCATAATATTTATCCAGCGCGAACATGAAATTGGTATTATATCCCCATGAATCATTACCCTCAAATTCATTTACCGGGAGTAACTCGATAGCGTTAACGCCCAGGTTCGACAAGTAGTTTAAGGTGTCGGTAAGGGTTTGATAGCTATGGGTAGCGATAAAATCGCGCACCAGTAATTCATAGATGACCAAATTTTTCGGCGCAGGCCTTGTAAAGTTGGTCACCTTCCATGTGTAAGCCGTTGGGGTTGCCTGAAATGTGCTCACAATACCCGATTGCCCGGCAGGGTAAGGTTTCAAGTTTGGATAAACAGAAGCGGGAATATATTGATCATTAGCCGGATCCAATACCTTTTCGGTGTAAGGATCGGCTATTTTAAGTGTGCCGTCAACTAAGTATTGGTAAGCATACTCTGTAGCCGGGGTGATGTTATCAACCTGTAACCACCAGCGTGTGCCGTCCGGCGTTTCATTCATCTTCGCGCCCGCCCAGTTATTAAAATCTCCCATAACGGAAACCGACGTTTTGCCCGGTGCATATAAGTTAAAAATAACCGATGTGCCCGAGTTGATGAAAGTCACTCCGTCAACCGCGCCGGCAGGCAGGGGCTTGCCATTTGCAATGGTAGTGGTGGTTGTGGTCGAACCGGTAGAACCGGACATATCCGGGTTCTTTTTGCTGCATCCAATCCCCACAATCGCAACAGCCATCAGCATAAATAATACGTTTTTCATATTTGTCAGTTCAACTCGTTTAGTAAATCTTTTTTTTGAAATTTGATATCGTGCTCGTCTTGCACATAAAGCACACAAACAGCCGCACAAAACATAAATATGCCGGCGATCACTATCGCATAAATGGCTTGCCCGCCAAAAATGCTTTTTACCATCCATCCACCGAAAAAGCCGTTAACTATTTGCGGAAACGTGATAAAAAAAT
Organism: uncultured Mucilaginibacter sp.; assembly: GCA_964657275.1. GTDB lineage: Bacteria > Bacteroidota > Bacteroidia > Sphingobacteriales > Sphingobacteriaceae > Mucilaginibacter. The sequence continues at coordinate 5,605 of CAZZUU010000041.1, forward strand.
TAAAGATACCGATGTAAACCCCCATTTTTTTAGGAGGGATAGATCCGCATAGTATGGCATAAGGCATGGCCAAAATACTGCCCCAGGCTAAACCTATCCCAACCATGGAAACGATGAGCAAATTGGGGTTAGTGACAAAGAATATCGATATCAGTCCTACGCACCCAGTTAGCAATGAAATGGCATGTGTTGTTTTGCGGCTTGTTAAGCGGGCGATTGATGGCAAAAACATGGCGTATATAGCTGATACGCCATTATATATCCCGAATAACACGCCCACCCAATTCCCCGCGTCTGCGAATTTTGCGGACGAGGTATCTCCCGGAAGCACATGATAGATATGCTGGGCAACGGCAGGCGCCATAAAAACCCACATGGAAAACAGGGCGAACCACGAGAAAAACTGCACGAGGCCCAACTGTTTCATGGTGCGGGGCATATTTTTAAAATCTGAAAATATAGTTAACAGACCTTTTGATTCTTCGTGCAGGTCTGATGATTCTTCAGCGTAAAATTTTTCATATTCAGCAGGCGGGTATTCTTTTGTTTTAAAAATTGTCCATATCAGGCTTGCAATTAAAATGAACGCGCCGGCATAAAATGAAAAGATAATGTTTTGAGGGACATGGCCTGGAAGTGCAGTTTTTCCGATGTGCAGGTATTTAGCTAATAGATAGGGCAGTAAAGATCCAGCGACAGCGCCAATGCCTATTAACGAGGTCTGTATGGAAAAGCCCAGGCCACGCTGACTATCCGGCAGGTTATCGGCAACCAATGCCCTGAAGGGCTCCATGGCCACGTTGAATGAAGCATCCATCAGCATTAAAACACCTGCACCAACCAAAACAGGAGGGAGGAACAACAACAAAGAAGCGTTAGGCATAAATATTAACGCGATTGTAGATAAGATACCGCCTGCTAAAAAGTAGGGCTTACGTCGACCCAGCCTGTTCCAGGTGCGGTCGCTGTAATGCCCGATGATGGGCTGTATGATCATTCCGGTTATAGGTGCCGCCAGCCAGAAAAGCGACAAATGCTCAACATCAGCGCCAAAAATCTGCAGGATGTGCGAAGCATTGCCGTTTTGTAATGCAAAACCAAATTGGATGCCCAGGAAACCAAAGCTCATGTTAAAAATTTGCCAAAAGGTTAATCGCGGCTTTTCCATTATTTTCACTGCAACAATATTTGTTTCTCCTGCTGTATTCATTTTCTGAGTTCTAAAACAACTGCTGTTTTGGCTGGAATATCCATTTGGTTTAAATTGATTATGGTTTCGTTACTGATCACATTAAGAGCGCTGTTAAAGCCTGCCATTCTTTCCTTAAAATCTGCAGTCGATAAATTTGCCTCCTTATCATTACCGTTATAAATAACCATCACTGTTTTTTGGGCATCGTACCGGAAATAGACATAGATGCCATATCTGGGAATGTATTGCGTCAGTTTCCCGGTTTGCAGGGCGGTGGTATTTTTACGGTAATTCAAAAGCGTCCGCACATAACTAAAAGCCTCATTCTCCTTGTTATTTCTACCATTCACCGTAAATTTATCCACCTTATCCGCTGCCCAACCGCCCGGGAAATCAAGCCTTACTAATCCATCCGGGTTTGAAAAGTTCTTCATTAATATTTCGTCGCCATAATACAATTGAGGAACGCCTCGCATGGTAAGCAACAGGGCCATTCCCGATTTGAATTTTGTAAAATCTTCGCCAACTACCGAGTAAAACCTGCTCATGTCATGATTGTCTAAAAAAACAACATTCCGGGTTGGATCCTGGTACATAAAATCCTGCGCCAATACCGCATACAGCCGGTTAACACCATCTGTCCAGCCTTCTTTGCCATTTAAAGCTTCTGCGATGGCATCTTTTATTTGGGAATCGGTAACGCCGGGTAAATGCGTATCAAAGCCACGGTTTACCGTATTTCCCTGTGTAAAAAAAGCCTGGTTGGCTACAGACCAAACCAACGTTTCGCCGAATATTGACAAGTGCGGAAACTCCGCTTTAACTTTTTGTGCCCAATCCGCCATGTAAGCCGCATCGTTGTAAGGATAAGTATCCAAGCGGAAGCCGTCGACGCCCGCGTACTCTACCCACCAAATATGGTTTTGGGTAAGATAATTTTGAACGTAAGGGTTGTTCTCGTTCATGTCGGCCATTCGTTTGTCAAACCAGCCGTCGAGCATGATTTTTTTATCAAGCGCTGAACCATGAGGATCCATTACTGCCGCATCCCGGAAATTGGATCGGGTAAATTCGGGCCATTGGTGTACCCAGCTTTTCATCGGCATATCTTTAATAAACCAATGTTCGGTACCCACATGGTTGTGCACCAGGTCCTTGATCACCTTAAGGCCCATAGCATGGCATTTTTCCACCAATGACCTGTAAAGCTCATTGGTACCGTACCGTGAATCAACTTTATAATGGTCGGTAACTGCATAGCCGTGGTATGATGCCTGCGGTTCGTTGTTTTCAATTTCTGGCGTAAGCCATAGCGCTGTTACACCCAGGTCTTTCAGGTAACCAAGGTGATTAATAACACCCTGCAGATCGCCTCCGTGGCGATAATATATCGAATCGCGGTTAACGGTCGTTTCCAGCAATTTGGGATCAGAATCATTGGACGGATCGCCGTTCGAGAAGCGGTCGGGCATAATCAGGTAGATCACATCCTTGCTGGTTACTCCCTGCGCCCATGCCGCCGAATGATTGCGTTCCTTTAATTCATATTTAAAGAGTAAATTTTTTGATCCGGACTTGGTAAAAGAAAGGGTAAAGGCACCGGGCTTTGCGGCTGTAGAGATATCGAGGTCTAAAAATAAGTAGTTCGGGTTTTCTACTTTATGAACAGCTAATAATTTAACCCCAGGATAGTTTAACCGTACGTTACGTCCTGCTATGTTATTGCCATGTACAATCAACTGCAATTTCGGATTTTTCATCCCCGTCCACCAAAAGACCGGTTCAATCCGCTCCAACGCAGGTATTTGCGCTAAAAGCGTATTGGCGGTAATGGATAATAACAGAAATACAATGACTTTAATCTTCATAATTTTATCGGGCTTAATAGTTTATCGAGATCCCGTCGCTATTATTTTTAAAATAAACTCGTTTTACCTTTTCACCCTCCACCGGGTTGGCCGATCCCTGCGGATCGAATTTTGAAATTGGCGTAAGGAAGGATGCAAAATCGTCATCCAACGCCATTTGCCTCCCATTTAATTTTATCGTGGATATAGCATTAAAGCCATGCAATAACAGTTTTATCGTTTTAAATTTTGATTCGACGGAACCTTCAACTTTACTAAAGGTAATCGATTTGTTAACAGGGTCATAGCTGATAGCCCTTTTATAATACGCTCCATTTTCGTATGCGTAACTCTCGCCATCATCTTCATAATAAATAAACTTATTGTTACTGTCGCCTTTGTATATATGGATGGTTAATGTATCGGTAGGTTTATCAGAAGTGGATTGAATTAACGATTGCATGGGTATAATGCTGCTCTCTTTTACATAAACAGGTAGTTTATGAGTAGATAGTTCAATTATTTTTTGCTGATCTCCGTTTTGAACTTCGCCGTTATACAGATCGTACCATTTACCCGTTGGAAAATATACCTTACCAAAAGTGGCGTTTCCTTCAAATGATGCTACCATAAATGAGCCGCCAAACATATATTGGTTTTCAAATTGGTTATCATAAACATTCTTATCAAAAGTATAATCAATAGCCAGCGAACGCATCACCGGGAGCCCGTTTTGCGTAGCCTCATAAAATGTAGAATATAAATAGGGCAATAATTTATAACGCAGATTAATATAATTCCTGGCTATTTCCAATACTTCTTCGCCATAGGTCCACGGCTCCGATGACTTGGTATTAACGGCTGTATGGTTACGGAAATAAGGGTTAAAAGCACCGATTTGTATCCAGCGGGCATATAACGATGCAGTTGGATTGCCGGTGAAACCGCCGATATCCATTCCGGTAAAGGCAACTCCACTTAAACCTAAACTATTTAAAAGCCTTACGCCAAGCAACATATGGCTATCTTCAGATCTGTTATCACCCGTCCAAATGGCAGAATAGCGCTGCAGGCCGGCGTAACCCGAACGGGTTAGCACAAACGGCCGCTTATTGAATGCTGCACGGGCGCCTTCAAAGCTGGAACGCGCCATTTGCAGCGCATAAACATTGCGCGTTTGTAAATGCGATGCCTTGTGTCCGTCGTAATCAAATATGATGTTATCCGGCATTTTTTGGCCCCATGTGGCAATTTCGTTCATATCGTTCCATATTCCGCTCACGCCATCAGTACCATATTTTTTCATTTCAGTACCCCACCATGCTCGGGCTTTCGGATTGGTAAAGTCGGGGAAGTTGCACCATCCTGGCCAAACTTCTCCGGTATAATTGGTGCTATCGGGGTATTTGGCAAAAATATTTTCTTTTAAACCGCGATCATATACGCCATAGCCAGGTTCAACCTTTACGCCGGGGTCAACAATTACTGTAAGCTTAAAGCCCATGTCTTTTAGCTTATTGGTCATTGTAAGCGGATCTGGGAAGCGGTTTTTATCCCAGGTAAAAACTTTGTAATGATCCATATAATGGATATCCAGCGTTATACCATCAGCTGGTATTTTTTTCTCCCGCAAAGTTTGCGCGATACGAAAAACTTCTGTTTCCGGGTAGTAACTGTAACGATTTTGCTGATAACCCAAACTCCATAATGGGGGTAACTTCATACGGCCGGTTAAGGCGGTATAGGAGGTGATAATATCAGCTATATGGGTATGATAAATGAAATAATAGTTCATCTCGCCGCCACGCGCGCCGAAGGATGAAAAGCGGTTGTTACTGGCTCCGAAGTTAAAGTCGCTTTGATAGGTATTATCCATAAATATACCGTAGTTTAAATTATGGTGTACCCCGATGTAAAATGGTATAGTTGAGTAGATAGGATCCTGCCCGGTTGAATAACCGAATGAATCGGAATTCCAGTTGGTATAGCCGTTTCCGCGCCTGTCGAGGTCGCCGGTTTTTTCACCCAAACCTATAAACCGCTCACCATCCTGCATCTTTTTGTAAGTTGTAACCGATTCATTTACCCACGAAGTAGTTAACCCTGCCTCATCTTCATTAATAACATCGCCGCCGATGGTATAAAAGGCAATTGAAAATGGCGCTTTTTTGATGACAGCTTTTAGCGAGTCAGTTACAACATCAATTTCCTGTTCATTTTGCGATATAGTAGCCTTAGTTTTTTGAGCTTTCGCGATAACAGCGTAGGAAAAATCAGCGTTTAGCGGGTGTTTGTCAATACGTAGCCTGATTACATTAGCGCTGTAAACCGACAATGAAACATAAGCGTTATCAGTCGTTATTTCAAGTTGCTGATCGCCTGCTGCTACCTTAATTACGTTACCGATGTTTTTTACCGGGCTTTGCTGGGCGCCCGCAATTTTAGCAGCAGAAATAAACGCGACAAACACTAAACAAAAGCAATGCTTCAGATTCATAATTGATAGTAAAAAATGGGATATTCTAGTTCAGAGCGGTAAAAAAATGCTAACCCGGCGAGCAGGTTAGCATTTTTATCTGGTTGCTCTTATTGTTTTAAACCGTAAAACGGCAGTTATAACACTGGTTTTAATGCCGGCTATATAATGTAGTTATTGTATACTATAAGTATTGTGCACCAGGTCCATTGTGACCAGGTAATTTCCGGTAGTTGCAATTGGAATATTAGGTCCGTTGTTTCCGGATAATGTTCCGTTTGTTCCGCCTAAATTATAACCCCAATCATGGTTTAACCTGAATTTGATATTGCCGCCCGCAGTTAAATGTGTGTTAACATACCAAACCTGGTTGGTAGCATCAAATTTCATATTGGTGTCGCTTTGCGTACCGCTGCCATTTGGCCAGCCTCCCGGAGAAGCGTCGCCTACCACTCCCCATTGCATAGGTACAAGGCTTATAGTATTTTTATTAACATCTAATGTAACAAAGTTAGCGGTAATGTTTACTGCGGCATCATCTGATGGTGCAGTAAGCGAAAACAGGTTTCCGCCACCGCTGGCTTGGGTAACACTTTCGTTGGTAACGGTCAAGTTATCGTTACCCAAATTCAGTGTACCACTAGGTAAAGTTGCCGCATATCCGTAACTGTTATTATAGTTTTGTTTGTTTAGCAACACTTTAAAGTTATTATTACCACTGCCGGCTGTGAAATTTATTAAGCCGTTATAAACGCCATTGCTGGTGGGTGATACCAAACTGTCGGCAGAGCCGGGACTCCATCCCTGGTAACCGCCCACTATATATAAGGATGATGCCAGATTAAAAGGCGTAACCGTAAGACTTAAAACATTGGAATATACAGGAGCAACCGCTGAAGATATACTATGCACAACACGCACCTGTATTTGTGCAGCCGCACCACCTGGCAGGCCCAATTGCAATAAAAGTTTGTTAAATACGGCAGTTGCATAACCTTGTGAATATACCTTTGTAGCCAATGTTGCAGAAGCAGGTTTTGCCCAATTATCGGCTGGGACATCAATTTGCAAAGTATTGGTTACTGCCGCATTGAAACCGTAATTAGCATTACTGAAATTAAACGTAATTACTGACGATGTATCCGCAACCTTAGTTCTGTCTAATGTAAGGCTAACGGTTGATGCCGAAAGTGCACCTGGTTTACCGCCGTTTGAGGTTACAATGGCATCATTCTTTTTGCATGCCGCCAGCAAAAGCAACGCTATGCCGCCAAATGCCAGGAGTTTTGTTTGAATTGCTTTCATCTTAATTTTTTAATGTTTTTAATGTTAAAAGGTGACGGCATTATTTCCGTCACCAAAATTTTATCGTCGTTAATAACCTGTATTTTGTTTAAGATTAGGATTCGCAGCTACGTCAGATTGTGGTATCGGCATTAAATTGCGGTAGGTTGGAACGCCCGTGCCGTTAGCGGCGCCTCCTTTGAAGGGCCATAAATAGCTGGAGCTTGTAAACAAACCATAACGTATCAAATCGGTACGTCTGAAGCCTTCCCAAAATAATTCGCGGGCACGCTCATCCAAAATAAATTGAAGCGTTATTGCTGCCGGTTGTCCCGGTTGTCCGATATTGCCGGCAATGCTGCCGCCATAGGCACGTGTGCGAATATTATTAATATAGGTAGTTGCTGTTGCAAGATCGCCGGTTGTACCGCCCCGTAATACTGCTTCGGCATAGATAAGGTACATTTCCGGTAAACGGAATAAAGGAATATCAACATCTGAGAAGGTTTGATCTTGCCCTTGCGCACCGGTACTGGTTACGTTCCTAAATTTGGTGGTAGTTATACCATCTGAAAATGTAGTAAGACTGGAGATAGTCAATTTTTGACCGGGATACCAAAATTCAGCACGTGTGTCGGGGTTTGCGTTATTAGGAAAGTTTGTAGTATCGGTGGTCGGTGGGGTGGGGAACAGGGCAATAATATTGCTTGTAGTTCTTGAGCCGGCATATCCTCCACTTTCACCAAACTTAACGGCAGGCATTAATCCGCCTACAGAGGCGTGGGTTAAATATTGAGAGCCGCCATAAGTTTGGGTTTTTAAACCATCGTAATTAATGGTAAAAATAAATTCGCTTGTTTTTCCTCCGCCGGGTATGCTGTTTAAATTATCATCAGCAAGCATCAGCTTTGTGAAATTTGGAATCAGGCCATAACCCGACGTAGTAATCACTTTTTGTGCATAAGTTATTGCATTATTATAGTCTGGTGTTCCAGTATAAACACCTGCATTTAAATAAACTCTGGCCAATAATGCCCATACTGCCGCTTCATCTGCGCGACCATATTGATTTTGATTGGGTTTTGCCATCAACGGATCTATCGCTTTAAGTTCACTCACGATATAAGCGTAAAGAGCTGCCCGTGAAATTTGCGGAGGAATAGCTGAACCTATCGTTGTAGTTTCTGTAACCAGTGGCGGGTTACCAAAAATATCCATCAGTATCCAATACTGGTAGGCGCGTAAAAAACGCGCTTCGGCCCTAAAATAATTGATATTGGTTGCATCTGAACCTGTAATACCACGACTGGTTAACAAAGCAGGCGTGGATTGTTGCAGAAAGTTATTAACCAATGTTATCTGGAACAATGAGCGATAATATAAGCCTTGCAACACCTGGTTGCCGGCAGACCAAACCATATTGTGAAGATCCTGAACGCCGGGGTCACCATAGGTGATTACAGCTTCATCGGTAGTCAACTCTTGTACATCCCACATTTCGCGGAAAAAATCAGAAGCTCCCTCATTAATGTTGTTTATAGTTACATCCGGTTGGCCACCGCCACCCCCGGATTGACCAGTAAGTGCGAACGCACCATAAACTTTGGCCATTGCCTGTGTATACCCGGCAGCGGTACTAAAAACCTGCTGTGAGGTAACCTGATCAGTTGGGGTGAGGATCAGATTCTTTTTGCAAGATATGAGGTTGACAGTCATCAGACACGCTGTTAAAACTGCTATTATTGAATTTCTTTTCATATTACACTTATATAGTAGTTGCTAATATTATAAACTAAGGTTTAAACCTAACACGTAAGTTCGTGGCCGTGGATAAAGGTTGTTATCGATTCCACCGCTTATTTCTGGGTCTACACCAGTATAATTGGTGATAATAAATACGTTTTGAACATTTGCGCTTATCCTCAGATCACCGGTGCTTTTAAACACCCGTCCGAAGTTATAACCCAGGTGAATATTGTCCATGCGGAAGAATGACGCATTTTGAATGAAATAATCTGACAAATATTCATTACCTGCGTTTTGACCGGTAAACCCTGTTTGTAACACGTTGTTTGAACCATTTTCAACAACCCCAAGGCCGCTAAGGAAGTTATTTTTAAATCCGGTAGTTGAAGCTACGTTATTGTATGCATAGTTGCCCAAACTGGCCCGTGCAGAAAAGCCGAGGTTCCATTTTTTAACATTCAGGTCTGAATTGATACCGAAATATGCTTTTGGATCGGGACTATGATTAACAGAGAGGTCATTGCTACTAATTATGCCGTCACCATTTTTGTCAACAAATACACCATCAAGTGGTTGGCCGTTGGATCCATAAACTTGTTGATAGGTGTAAAAGGAGTTTTTTGCATAACCGATCTGGTCAATTTGTATGGTTGTACCTATACCGCCCGAAATTCCTCCAACAGGTATACCGGGAAAATTAGGATTCTGAATAGCCGTCAAATTGGTAATCTTGTTCTTATCCAATGTAGCGTTTAAACCAATATTCCAGGACAGATCTTTTGTATCAATTACTTTTGCATTGATGCTAAACTCCGCCCCATGATCAAGCATATTACCAACATTGGCTGTTATAGTAGTGCTGAAGTTGGTGCCTGCTGGTTGATTTATGGTAGCCAAAAGGTGGTTGGTTTTTCTGGAATAAAGATCGAAACTTCCATAAATACGGCCGTTTAAGAACCCGTAATCAATACCAAGGTTGGCGGTTGCTGTTTGTTCCCACGTTCTTCCCGGAAAGAAGCCGCCCGGGCGATATTGTTGATAGAACGTACTGCCGAATGGATATTGAGCTGTCGAGGTGCTTAAAGAATAGTCTGATAGATATTCATAATCTAGAATACCATCCTGGTTACCGGTAACACCGTACTCCACGCGGAGCTTTAAAATTGACAGCGAGGTTTTTCCTTTCATGAATTCCTCATTACTGATCACCCAGGCTGCCGCTACTGAAGGGAAATTGCCTGTGCGTATCCCCGGCGCAAACCTGGTAGAAACGTCCTGGCGGAAAGTTCCGGTCAGCAAGTATCTATCATCGTACCCGTAATTTACCCTGGCATAAATTGATGCTAAATCATATTGTCCTACGCTGCTGGGATAGTTAATGGCAGAGGTGGGTATTAGTTCGCCATTACCAAAGTAAGCAAGGTAATTGGTTGTAGTTGTTGAAAAATCCTGTGTTGAATAACCTGCCACAGCATCTACATGACTTTTAAAAGCTTTAAAGTCGTGCGCATAATTTAGATGTGCGTCTAATGTACTGTTTCCAATAACTGCCTTATATCTGTGATTATAACCGTGTTGCGTTACGCCGTTGGCGTCTTTGCTGCCCGCAGCCTGTGTTGCAGCGTAAGCAGGGAAATCGTCAAATCCCTGGCCGTTTGAACCGTCATAAGCGAAAGTTACGTTGGCATGTACATCCGGGAAAAAGTGAAGCTTGTAATCTACGGCTAAGCTGGTTATAGCTCTATAAACCGTACTCCGATTATTTTCTTCTTCAAGTAACCCCAGCGGGTTTAACGGCGCAAGATTTTTTAGGCCGTCTGTAGCGGAAGGGTCCAGAATTTCAAAATAGCCCCCATAATTGCTGTTACCTGAATAAACAGGTACTGTAGGGTTAAAATTGTTAGCACTGCCGATTGCTCCCTGGTTAGCAAAGCGTTCTTTTACCTGGGCACCGATAAAATTAAAATCAATTTTTAAATGATTGGTAAGAAAGCTCGGGCTTAAATTCACATTGGTTGTATATCGTTGCAAAGCGCTGGTTTTCAACACACCATCCTGATCTGTGTAGCCAACGGCCACACGGTAAGGCAATTTGCCGGCAGTGCCCGAAATGCTTAAATGGTTGTCGGTACTAACGGCTGTTTGATAGATCACTTTTTGCCAATCGGTATTGTATGTTCCTAACTGTTTGGTGTATGTTGTATCACCGGGGCCTGTTGCTACCTGTTTGATATAGTTACGAAACTGAGTTGGGGTAAGAGTAGGGGCTTCTCTTGCTATTTTCGAAACTGAAAATTGTGTATTGAAATTAATTTGTGGTTTTCCTGCCTGACCTTTTTTTGTGGTGATGATAATAACACCATTAGATGCCCTGTTACCATAAATGGCTGCTGCCGATGCGTCTTTTAAAATAGAAAAAGATTCTATATCACTCGGGTTAATCAGGTCGAGCGGATTTGCAACGCCTGCAATTGCATCGTTGCTTAAAGGTACCCCATCTATTACAAATAGCGGGTCGTTGCTACCGCTTACAGAT
>CAZZUU010000042.1:0-1915 GCA_964657275.1 uncultured Mucilaginibacter sp.
CAAAACAAACCGGGGAACGATCATGATTCCCGCTGCAGCAATAGTACCGGTTTTGAGAAACTCGCGCCTCGAAGGGTTGGGCATTTTAGCCTCGTTTTTTTCTTCCGTCATATATTTTCTATGCTTTGAAAACCAATTAAATATTACCCTTTTTTAATTCTTCTACCGCATGGTCTGCGGCGCGTGCAGTTAGTGCCATATAAGTCAGCGATGGATTTTGGCAAGCCGCCGATACCATAGCAGCACCGTCGGTAACAAAAACATTTTTTGCATCCCAAACCTGGTTCCATTCGTTCAATACCGATGTTTTTGGATCGCGCCCCATACGGGCGGTACCCATTTCGTGAATACCACGGCCCAATACACCCGGACTGGTATAACTGTAAACATTTTTAAGGCCGATAGCTTCCAGCATTTCCTGCGCGTCGTTCTTCATATCTATGCGCATTTTCAGCTCATTTTCCTTCACCTCAGCATCTATGGCTAAGATGGGCAGTCCCCATTTATCCTTTTTGGTTTTATCGAGGGTGACCTTATTCTCGTGGTAAGGCAAAGTTTCGCCAAAGCCGCCGAGGCCCATTGTCCAGCTCCCCGGTTCGGTTAGTGCATCTTTAAAGGCACCGCCGATATTCATTTCGGCAATCTCCCTGCTCCAGCCTTCGCGGCCACCGCCGCCCTGGTAACCAAAGCCACGCAGGTAATCGCGTTTTTCGCCGTTCACATTCCGGTAACGCGGCACATAAATACCGTTTGCCCTGCGGCCAAAATAATATTTATCCTCAAAGCCCTCTACATGTGCCGAGGCGCCTACCCCCAAGTGGTGATCCATTAAATTATGACCCAATTCGCCGCTGCTGCTGCCTAAACCATCCTGCCAAACATCGGTGGCCGAATTCATCAGCACCCATGCAGAATTTAAAGTTGATGCATTAAGGAATATAATTTTGGCGTGATACTCATAAGTTGTATTGGTTTCGGCATCCAAAACTTCTACTCCTGTAGCTTTCTTTGTGTCTTTATCGTACAATATTTTGGTAACAATAGACCAAGGCCGAACCGTTAAATTTCCGGTTTTCATCGCATATGGCAATGTTGCCGATTGCGTACTGAAATACCCGCCAAACGGACAACCTAAAGAACATTTATTACGATACTGGCAATTAGTACGGTCGTTATGAGGAACTGTAATATTTGCTGTACGTCCGATGATCATCGGGCGCAGATTATTATAATGTGCTTTTAACCGCGCAGCAACGTCTTTTTCCACACAGTTCATCTCCATTGCCGGCATAAACTCGCCATCCGGAAGAACTGAAAGTCCGTCCCTATTACCTGAAATACCTGCAAATTTCTCAACATAACTGTACCATGGCGCTATGTCTTTATACCTGATAGGCCAGTCTACAGCTATGCCATCTTTTAGGTTTCCTTCGAAATCCAGGTCAGACCAGCGATACGACTGCCTTCCCCACATCAATGAACGGCCGCCAACGTGATAACCGCGGAACCAATCAAAACGTTTAACTTCGGTGTAAGGGCTGTCTTTATCACTAGCCCAATAATCTAAATTAGTTTCACTTAAGGGGTAATCGCGCTTTAAAACGGGATAATCTTTTATCATCTGCTGTGTACGGCCACCTCTGTGCGGATATTCCCACGGCGCTTTATTGGCATTTACGTAATCTTTGATGTGCTCAATATTACGGCCTCGCTCCAGCATGATAGTTTTCAGACCCTTTTCGGTTAATTCCTTCGCAGCCCAACCGCCCGAAATCCCTGAACCAATGACAATCGCGTCATAAGTGTTTGCAGACATATTTATAATTATAAAGGTTAAAAAGTATAATCGGTAACTCCGACTAATGTATAAACAAAAAATTACTGAACAAACTTATTTTTTAAGTCGATGGCTTCA
>CAZZUU010000042.1:1953-11629 GCA_964657275.1 uncultured Mucilaginibacter sp.
GTAAGTCTGAAGCCCCTAACTCACTACCCAATATTTCCTTTATTCATTTCACTCACTGCATAATCTACCGCCCTGGCCGTTAGCGCCATGTAGGTAAGCGATGGATTTTGGCATGAAGTTGATGTCATACAGGCCCCATCGGTTACAAATACATTTTTGCAGGCGTGTACCTGGTTCCACTTATTTAAAATGGAAGTTTTAGGGTCGTGGCCCATACGTGCGCCACCCATTTCATGTATATCCAACCCCGGTGCCTGGTGATTTACGGAAGGCTTTATATTGGTGAAACCCGCCGAGGTAAACATTTCGGTAAACTGCTCAATATAATCCTTCTTCATCTTTTCGTCGTTATCATCATAATCGATGGAGATATTTAATAGCGGTACGCCCCAGTCATCTTTTAATTTAGCATCCAAACTTACATGGTTACTTTCTTTCGGTATGGTTTCGCCCATCATGTGCGAGCCAACCGACCACGGGCCGGCATCACCTTTTGCAAGGCCTTCTTTCAGGCTACTGCCGATGCCGTCATTTTTATGCTGTATATACCGGTGTGCGCTCAAACCGGATGCATAGCCCCGCAAAAAATCAGTTTCCTGCTTAAATACATTTCTGAATCTTGGAATATAACCTCCGCCCGCCGGATTCCGGCCGTCTGTTGTCCAATCTTTAAAACCGTCGTACTGTGCACTGATGTGGGCCGAATAATTATGAAAAGCCACGTACTTACCCAGCACACCGCTATCATTACCTAAACCATTGGGGAAGCGTTGCGAGGTTGAATTTAATAACACAAGGTTTGTGTTCAGTGCGGCAGCATTTACAAATATGATCTTCGCGAAATACTCGATGGTTTCTTTGGTTTGCGTATCAACAATGCGCACGCCTGTTGCCTTGCCCAGTTTATCATCATAAATAACAGACTGCACCACCGAGAAGGGCCTTAATGTTAAATTTCCTGACTTTAACGCCCAGGGAATGGTTGAGGCGTTGGCGCTAAAATATCCCCCAAACGGACAGCCGCGCTGGCACAATATGCGATTTTCGCATTGTGTGCGGCCCTGGTCGAAGTGTATTTGATTGGGTTTTGACAAATGCGCGCAACGGGCACTTATTACGTGCCTGTTTTTATAATTGCTTTTAACATGATCCCGGAAATAGAGTTCGACATCATTTAGCGGATAAGCTGGTAAAAACTCACCATCAGGCAATTCGGGAATACCGTCCCTGTTACCCGATATACCTGCAAACTTCTCCACATAACTATACCAGGGGTCGATATCCTTATAACGGATGGGCCAATCAACCGCGAAACCGTCCCTTGCCGGACCCTCGTAGTCAAAATCGCTCCATCGCTGCGTTTGCCGTGCCCACATTAAAGATTTACCGCCAACCTGGTAGCCGCGTATCCAGTCAAATGGCTTTTGCTGTACATAAGGATGTTCATGATCCTTTACAAAAAAATGCTCAGCATCCTCGCGAAAAGCATAACAACGATTAACAATCGGGTTTGCTTCCTGTACATCATTTGGTATAGTACCCCGGTGTTCAAACTCCCAGGGATACATATTGGTAGTTGGGTAGTCTTTGATATGTTTTACATCGCGGCCGCGTTCCAGCATTAAGGTCTTCAATCCTTTTCCTGTCAATTCTTTGGCTGCCCAGCCTCCGCTCATGCCTGAGCCTATTACAATAGCGTCAAATGTGCGCTGCTTTACGCTATCGATATTTAAGTTAGCCATTATTAAACTGTTTTAATATTTTTAATGGGGAAATGCGCATTATACCTGCCGGGCACAAGTTCATAAATAACCTGTTTAGTCATAAAATATTGGGAATTGGTGTAACCGAATACAGTTTGTTGCCTTATAGCCGAATAAAAATAGCTTGGCGGCGGGATTTCCTGTTTCTTCTCAGGGGCATCCAAACTTTTCCCGGCTTCACTTACAGGCTTAATGCCCTTTTGATTATCTGCAACCGGTTTGCTGTGTTTATTCAGCTCCATTAACAGCGACTCGCGATCTTTAACGCTTAATTCACTAAAAGAGGTGTTATATTTCTTTTCCACCAAATCGGTAAACTGTCCTAACCCAACGATAAAGGTTTGCTGATCTTTCTTTTTATAGCAATCATCAAGCATTTTTAAAACAAATGCGGGCAGGTTAAGATCCTTTGCGCCGGGCGTAGTTGTTTTTGGTATAATGGTTTCACAAATGTCAGCTATCATTTGTTGCTGGTCGGCATCTAAAGCGAGGTTTTTCAGTTTGATAGCTGCACCTCCTTTTTGATTTAAACAAGATGGCAACAAAACCGTTCCACCAACGATCAATGCCAGATTTTTAATAACAGCGCGCCTGTTCATTTAAATTAGGTTTTAAGCACGTACAATTATACGCGCGGAGTATCATAATAATATCAGGTCAATTGGTTACCATTAATAAACCGGGAACACCCGTTTATCAATAACTAATTAATGAGAGAAGATCAGATGATGGGGTTAAGTTAGTGTAATACTATCAAAACCCCCACTTTATCATGGTTTGTAAATCAATTTTTACACAATCTACCGGGTTGAGGCCCTGGTACGATTCCTGTTCAACTATAAACTGCGAAGTTCCGCCTACTTTTTTGGCTTCTTTTAAAATATCTTTCAGTGGCAAAATACCTTTGCCTAAAATGGTGCTTTCGTAGCCATCACCCAAATCGCCTTTACCGGCTACTTTAATTTCGTCTTTAACGTGCATCAATTCAAACCTGCCCGGATACTTTTTAATATAATCTAACGCCAGGCCTCCCGTGCCGAACATATTGCCGATATCCAACTGCTGCGCAACCAGCGCGGGGTCGGTATTTTGAAGGATATAGTCGTAAAGCTTAATTTGACCTACCATCGTATTGAATTCAAAATTGTGGTTATGGTACCCAAATTTCAACCCGTGCGACTTACACAATTCCCCGCATTTGTTAAACTGGTCCATCATCCGTTTCAAACCATCTAAATCAGTTCGTAACGCTTCATCCAGCCAGGGGTTTATCAGGTATCGCTGACCTACGGCTACAGCATCATCAATGGTATATTTCCACTTATCGGTGAAATCGTTTTTTAAACTATCCCAATCCTGCACGGTCATTACCGTGTGGCCGCTGGGCATTTGCAGGTCCAGATCGTTCAAGACATCTTTAAAATTCTTTGCCGAATAGCCATAGAACTTGCGGTTTACGTAGTTGGCATGCTCCACATGGCGCACACCAACGTCGTAAAGTTTTTTTAACGTATCTATAACATTGATCTGCATTGCATCACGCACAGTATAAAGCTGCACACCCAACCGTAAAAGTTTTTTAGGCTCGGCAAATAAATGGTTTGGCAACAAAGCAGCACCGGCAATCGCCAGCGCGCTATTTTTTATAAATACCCTGCGTGATGAATCCATTTCAATTTGGTTTAATTGCCTGCAATTGGAAATACGGGAAACAACAAAGATGAGTTGCTTACGAATGCCAAATGCTTACTATCAGGCGACCATGATGGAGTATTGATAGTACCCTGACCGCCATAAAGATAAGCAATAACTGTGGACGGACCGCCATCAACCGGCATTAGCCGAAGGAAAACATGTTTGTAAAAGGGATGATCATTTGGCGCTACTTCGTCTTTGTAGAAAGTGATATAAACTATCCATTTACCGTCAGGCGAGATATGCGGAAACCAATTATCATAATCATCGTTGGTAAGCTGGGTTTGTTCGCTGCCATCGGCTTTCATGCGCCAAACCTGCATCAAGCCGCTACGCACTGAATTGAAGTAGATATATTTTCCATCCGGAGAATATTCAGGACCGTCATCAAGGCCGGGGGCAGTGGTGAGCCTTACTTCCGGGCCGCCTGCGCTGGGTATTTTATAAATATCAAACTCCTTATCGCGGGCACCGGTGAATACCAGGTCTTTGCCATCCGGCGACCAGCCGTGCATATATGACGGGCCAATTTTATTCATCCTGCGTGGTTCGCCACCAGTTATAGGTAATACCCAGCCAATAGAATTTCCCGTTTCGTCGCTGCTGCTGATAGCCAGCCATTTTCCGTCAAATGAAATTACGTGATCATTGTTGTTATGTATTACTGTGCCGGTGTTCAGTACGGTTGGCGTGGTAGTTTTAAGGTCAAAGGTGTATAGCTTACCTTCGCTATTGTACAACAGGTGCTTGCCATCTTTCATCCAGTTTGGCGCCTGTAATGATTTGGGCGATTGGTAGATGATTTTGCTGTTTTTGGTCTCCAGGTCAAGTACCTCGATGGCACTGCCAAGGTAATCGTGATATGGCACTAAACCTTTCCACGCCGGCACTACCACCCGCACATTGTTGAATACCGCCTTTTCAACCACATTGGGGTTATGCGCGCAAACAAACAGACCTACGTAGACATCATCACCTAAATCAATATCGTCTACCTGTTGGGTAACAAACATTTCTCCCTTGCGTGCTACAGACATAATATAGGTGTTCCCTTTTCTTTCCAGTTGAATTACATCAGCAGCGGTAAGCTCAAATCTCTTTTCTTCGGTTGTTCCGCCCGTTGTTTTGCGAAATTGCAATGACGTTAAACCGGCACCATGAACCACCGCGTTAACATGCTTAGAATTTGTATCGAGCGAGGTACGTACCATCAACCCGATCTTGCGGTGCTCTTCTACACCCTTACCAATAAAAACCGCGTTGGTACGCAGTATAAAATCGCCCTTCATCCGTTTCCATACAAAATGAAACTCATCGTGAGTAGTCCAGATGTTAGTTCCCGAACCCGACAGGTGGTAATCCTGCAATTTACTGTCATACGTGCCGGTACCGGCATGTTTAACTTTTCCTATATCGTCCTGACCGTCAAAAATGCCCAATGAGGCGGTTTGGGCAGCAGATTTTTGGGTAAACAAAAGCGCAGCAAAGGCGCATAAAAACAAGGATAGTATCTTTTGTTTCATCATTTATGGTGTTTAAATTGAGTTATAATCGGTTTACTAAGGTAAAAATTCCATCAATAAATAAAACAGCTTGAATTGTAACATTCCTATAGCTATAATTTCAACACTTTATCCCGAAAATATAAAAGGCGCCCCTTTTTGGGAGCGCCTTTTATTTTATGTAAAATTTACAACTAATTAACCTTTTCCACTTTTCGCACATGTTTGGTTTTGTAACCGTTGTAGTGCTTATGCTTGCTGAAAGTATTGTGTACTTTCTGAGGTAAAGTAGATGTTCTTTTAACTTTGTCGACCTTTTTTGTAACTGTTTGAGCAAAAGCTGTAACGCTTATTGCACAAATCATCATTAATAATAATGCTATCTTTTTCATTGTTTTAATTTCTATAACTACAATGAAAATGATAAAAGGTTTGCCCTATCGTCTGTTATAATACCTCAACTTCGGCAACCAACACAGGTTTTACCGGCAATACAGGTGCGATCTTAACAGCGGGAACGTTATAATAGTCTTCGTAAAATTGCTTTTTTGAGTCGTGATAAAAACTTACGGCACCTATCATACTCATAAATTTAATATAATACCATGCTGTGTCAACCTGGTAAGGTTTAAATCCCGATCGTGCGCTTTTGGGATACAAATGGTGATTATTATGCCATTCACCGGCTACAATGCCGGGCCATACCTGGTTAATTGACATGTCCTCGCGGTTGTAGTCGACACCGTCGCGGCGTTTATCCTGTCCTTTACCGTGCCCTTCGTAGTTAAAGGTACGTACACCTACTGCCCAAACACCCGCTGCGCCAAACATCACACATACCAATGCAGGGCCGCCAATCAGGAAAAACACACCAGCCCAAAAACTCCAGTTTAGTATTATACCAATGATGGTACGGGCAGGGTTCGCAACAGTGCCGTATTTTTGGTATTGTGCGTAGGTATTGGGGGTAACGCCTGTATGGCTCATTAATGCTACACAACGATTGTAATCCTTTTCGCTCATGTTGCGATTAATGGGCTGGTGATTTACATCGGCTAAAAAGCAATATAAAAAGCCACCCTGCGCATTGTAAGGGTCGCCCGGTTGATCAGATAAGGCATGATGCACGTGATGTGATACAGCATATATCTCTTCGGGTATAATTTTAAGCGTAAGGTTTTGGGTAAAAAACCGCCAGAAATTATTGCGGAATTTATAAGCCCTGTGGGTACAATACCGGTGATGCCAAATGGTACCGTGGGTACCTAAAACTATCATGCTGTAAACAAAAGCAATGATTAGCCCCGGTATGCTGAAATATTTAAAAATAAAGAAAAACAGGAAAGGGGCCAGGCAAAGCACTGATAACCAACTTGTAAAAGAAAGCCAGTTTTTTTTGTTTTTGAATACATTTAACCGCGAAAAAAATTCTCTTATGATTTGCTTTGGCTGTGGTTTTATAAGTACACCACTATCATCTCTCCAACCGTACGAAGGCGGCTCGAGCACATTTTTTATGAAACTCATTAATTCGGGGGGATAAGCTAAAATTTAAAAGACTATACGGGTTTACGGGTTACAACGATTTAAAGATACAGTAAATTGCACAATTATGACAATAATATTTAGTTATTTAAACACCTGCCTTATATTATAGCTTTTAGGAATATCTTTATTCCCGATGGGCAGCAAAACGGTCTGCAAGGTTAATTGAAAAGCAGGATTAATTTGCCGTTATGACGGCCGATTTGAAAAATTAGTTCCTATGCCCTATATTGGCTAAAACTAATGGCCTTGAAGTATTTTTTTCTTTTATCGGTTCCCCTATTTTATTTAACAAACGCTTTTGCCCAGGATACCGTCGAACAAAAAAACCGGCTATCCGACTACGTTATCGAGCGGTTTTATGTACTAAAATCAGACCCGAAAGTAAAGCAGGGGCCTTATAAAGCATTCCTGCGGCGCAAAACTTTGATTGCGATGGGTAATTACAACAAAGGAAAAAAAACCGGCATCTGGACATTTTATGAGTCGGACGGCAGGTTGGTGGAACGGTTCAACTACAATACCAATACGCTACTAAACGAGGCGCCGTTAGACACAGGAAGCAATATTCAGTATCTTTTTGATGTAAAAGCAAAAGAAGCAGATAAACTAACAAGGCCCTTAAAAATTGGTGGCAGCTATTATGGCTTTCTTCCGTATGTAAACGCATTCAAGTTACCCTTTGATGTTACGGATGTTAATACCAACTCGTTCGACGCTTATATTGAATTACTGGTAAGTCCGGGCGGAAGATTAGCGGAGTATAAAGTGCATGTAGCCTCGGATGAGTATCAATACAAACAAGTTACTGTTTTGTCATCGGACTTGTTTAAGGAAGAAGACAAACAGTTTATACCTGCTACGTTGAACGACGAGCCTATATTATCGCGAATATTGATACGGTGTTATGTTACCCGTTACGGCGAACTAAACTTCTTTTAGCGCTGCTTTGGTAAAGCGAATAGTTCTATCTGTTAATGTTTTGAATAGTAACTTTCGGGCGGTCCCAAATAACAGGGTTTTTCGCCGCCGAGGTCGACAACTAATTTTTGAAGCACTACCGCCGGGTCCACCATCCAATATTTTACTGTATGAATACCGGGCGCACTGATGTGGTGGATTGATGTTATAATCCTGATGTTATTGCTTACATCGTTACTCCATGCCGCCACCGATCTGTCGGAGTTGATATTCATAATTTGCGGCTGCTCATCATCAATAGAAATTGCATAGCGCAAACCCTGTGTGTTATTAAAATTAAGAGTTGGAGACAAGTAGGTATTTACCTTAACCATTCCCGTATCTGTTAATTGAACTGAATACTCCAAGCGTGGGCTGTTTCCTGACGGTGACT
This sequence comes from uncultured Mucilaginibacter sp., assembly GCA_964657275.1. Taxonomy (GTDB): domain Bacteria; phylum Bacteroidota; class Bacteroidia; order Sphingobacteriales; family Sphingobacteriaceae; genus Mucilaginibacter. Next base: position 9,813 of record CAZZUU010000042.1, read on the forward strand.
GGCTTACGGATGTTACAGGAAACGGCGTTATAGCTGATAGTGTGCGACCATAATCCGGAAGTTGTTGCCAGTTAATTCCATTGGTGTTTAGCGCTTTGCTGTAATGTATAGCCTCTATAGAAACTACACCATTACTTTCAACGTGACCATGAAAATTATCAGGCTTGTCGGCGTTATTCGCAATAACCTCTACAGTAACTTTCTGGCTGTTTGCACCTGTTATAGTCACGTATGCCTGTTTAATACCTATGGGGGCTTTAGTCCAGTCAATTTCTACCCATAGCCGCCGTTGTTTGTGTATTTTTCCGTTTGCCGGAAATATTTTAACCCAGGGCGACGCACTTTTTGCGGTATAATTGAACGAAGTTTGTCCGCGATTGAAAACCTCAATGTAACGTGCGACATCAGGATAAGGCGTAAATTCCGGAAGGACGCCCATACTTTGTTCTTTCGGCCACCAGGCGTCAGAGCTTTCGATCGCTATACCCATGTCTGCAGCTGCTGGAACCTCAACCGTTGTAACATCGGGCATTTTATTTACAGGCGGCTCCTGCCAGTAAGTGTAGCCTATGTGCGTTTGATCCATCATGTGGTTCCACTTCCCCCCTGCCAGTATCTTATTATAATGGTGGGATATTTTGGCATCCCTGGCAAAGAACCTTTTAACGCTGGCGGCCATATCGTTGGTTGATGTCCTGCCCTGTTGGGCGTACCATTTATTTTTGGCTGCCGCAAAATAAAGGTCATTTAAATTTGAACAAGCCTGCACCGGATGCAATACCAGTTGATAATAGGCATTCCTATATTTTTTTGGTATTTTTTTATTTAATCCCTTTGCCTCAACGTTAAGTTTATCATAACCGGCAACTACCTTTTCAAATTCACGATAGTTTGTAAGGCTGTAGGTGTTTTGATCGAGCAGTTCAGGCTTCCGACGGCCATTGTATTTGGTATACTTTGATAAAATTGCCGCGATCTCCCGGGCATGTCGAGAACCAAATTGCTGTTTAGCCCATAATTTGGTGTATTGCTGCAAATTGTTGGCAGTCCATTTCTTTGGCGACCATGCATAATCCAGGAAAAAACTTATCGGAAATTCCATAGGCTTCAAATCACCAACATTTACTACCCATACCTGTTTATCTCCATATTCGTAAGCCAGGTGCATTTGCTCCCATACCTTTGTAATAGGGTTGGTATTTAACCATTTATAATTTCGCGGGTCGCCTACATAATCAAAATGATAGTAGACGCCATACCCTCCGGTCCGATAGGGATCAGACGGTTTGGGTAATTTCCTGATGTTTCCCCAATTATCGTCACATAATAACAGCGTAACGTCGTCGGGTACGCGCATGCCTTTATCATAATAGTCCTGTACTTCTTTATACAGTGCCCACATTTGCGGCGTTTTGGTAATATCCTTACCGGTTGTTTCTGCGATAATTTGCCGCTGATCGGCTACTATTTTTTCCAGCAATGCGATATTGCTGCCTTCGGTCATCGGCATATCACCATCGCCGCGCATACCTATAGTAACAATGGTTTCTTTGTCACCCATATTTTCGATGCCCTTTTTCCAAAAACCTTTTAATACATCACTATTAGTTTCGTAGTTCCAGGGCCCTTTGCCATACCGCTTCCACTCCTGCTGCGCACGGTCCATGGGTTCGTGGTGTGATGTACCCATTACGATACCATATTCATCAGCCACAGCCGGATCAACTTTATCATCATCATTAAAAGCGTTGCCCCACATTGCTGGCCATAGATAATTACCCTTAAGCCGCAAAATAAGCTCGAACATCTTTTCGTAA
>CAZZUU010000042.1:11639-16599 GCA_964657275.1 uncultured Mucilaginibacter sp.
AAACATGGTGGTTTACGCCGCCGAATTTCTCCTTCGTCCAACCTGAAAACGCCGGGGCTTCGTCATTTATAAAAATACCCCTATATTTTACAGCAGGTTCTCCGTCCGAATGGCGGCCGGGCAATACATACAAACTCTTTTTTTCTTTTGCGGGCACATCCGCCCACCAATACCACGGCGAAACACCGATTTGCGCCGACAGGTCATAAATCCCATAGATCGTCCCGCGTTTATCGCTGCCCGCAATTACAAGAGCCTTATTAACGCCCGGCATTGGGTTTTGCACCACCTGTGATAAAAAAGTTTCCCATTTCCCAGTTATACCTTTTACATCAAGCTTGTTTTGTTTTACGAGGCCATCTATTAACGGACTTTTCCCCAGCGTGCCAACTATCACTATTTCTTTGCCGCTAGGTGTTTGGTTTGTAGAAAGTGAAGGCAGCGCTTTGGTTACGGCTGCAATGTCTGTTTGCAAGTCTTTTAGCGCCCTTATAACACCCGGAAAGTCGGATTCACCAATATATAAAGGCGCCGATTTACCTGCGGCCGATAGCGTAAAATAATCTTTCCCATTTTTTTGCGATATGTACGATCCCTCAATCTGTGCACAAGCCGGTTGGCTGCAAATTAAAACTACAAATAAGATAATAAGGCAGTAAATACCAAAAGGAACTAATATGTTCAAATTATCAGGGCTACGTTTTAATATCGCTTTCATAATAATGGCTTTTATATTTATTTAAAATCGACAACGCTCCAATACGCTTTTTTGGGCTGCAAAGACGGATCAAACAATAGCGGGAAATTTTTTCGCCCGATTACAGGGTAATGATCGAGCCAGGTATTATTGTCAGAAATATTCCAGAAAGTAACGCCGGTAATTACATTTTTATATTTACGAAATATTTTAAAAGCCATAGCATATTTGTCGGCCTGTTTTTGATCAAGTTCGGGGGTAAAAATGCCTTTTTCTCCATCGCGCAACGCGCGCCGGTTTTTTTCCCAGGGGTAAACGGAAATATCCATTTCAGTTATCTGAATTTTAAGGCCCAGCGAAGAAAACTTCTTTATGGTTTCGACAAGATCCTTTTGGTCAGGTTCATATATAGACCAGTGTGCTTGTATCCCTACGGCATTTATCGGAACCTTGGCGTCAACCAATTGTTTCAACAATCGGTAAACACGCTCCCGCTTTTCAGGGCGTTCTGTGTTATAGTCATTATAGAATAAAACGGCATTCGGGTCGGCTTCATGAGCATACTCAAAAGCCTTTATAATAAAATCTTCGCCGCATATTTTATACCACAACGAGTTTCTTAAAAACTTGGTACTATCGTCGTCAATAGCTTCGTTAACTACATCCCAGGCATATATTTTTCCTTTGTAACGATTAACGACAGTGTTAATATGATCCTTTAAACGTTTAAGCAATACCTCTTTGGTTACTTCATTTCCCTGGTCGTCCTTAAAAAGCCAGGACGGGGTTTGCTCATGCCAACATAAATTGTGGCCCCTTACTTTTAAACCGTGCGCCTGCGCAAAACTTACTATCGAATCTGCATCCTTCCAATTGTACCGGTTCTCTTCGGGATGTATTGGCGCCATCTTCATAGCGTTCTCGGGGGTCAGGCTGTTAAACTGCGATAATATAAAAGTTGCCAGTTCTTTATTTTGGAGGTTTTGAGCTGTTACCGCAACGCCGATGGGAAAATAGTTTTGATAGTAACCTTTTAATCCCTTTTGTTGAGCTGGGTTTTGGGCGAACGGCCTTAATGGGTTTGTTAACGCCGTTAACAGCAGCAGGCAAAAATGCCAATGGCGTAATTTAAAAGAATTACACGCAGCGAAATTATTAGGCATACTCGTCATTATGTATGGGTTAATTGGTTAAAGTTATTATATATCTCAGGCTTTTAGTGTAAAGATTCACCGGAAATCATAACAATCTATTTATCAGATAATTGTGCGATTATTATTAATCACAAAACCGTCCAGCACTCCATGTTTGTCAAAAAAACACAACCCGGTAAAATACCTTTAAAGCAATCGATTACAAATATAATTATCTTTTTCGATGTATCTGTGTTGACAAATACGCATTAACAACAATTTTACAATGGCAATGATCGGCAGCCTTAATATAGTTCGGAAAAAATCATCAAACATACATACTGGTTGATTAAAGCCCTATAAAACGTAAAATGGCGATACTCACATTGCCACCGGAAACATAAAAATTTCCGGTACAACCCCGGGCCAGATCTCTAAAATACTAAACAAACCCCGTTCATCCCGTTGTGTTAATGATAAAATAAATTTTATTTTAATATTTTTATTGCAATCGATTGCAATTTTAAAAATTCTTTCTACTTTTATTCCAACTTATAATACCAATTATACCACCGCTTCTTTAAAACCAGTTTACGCCATGCTTAAAAACATTGCAATTCAAAGCCGTCAAGACCTGCTCGCCGGGCAAATCCATCGATTTATTAACCCAACTGACCAATAATTATTCGATCATGAAAAACCATTAACCAACAAATTATGAGAAAAAACAAGCCAGGATCTTTTTAACCAAAACAGTATCCCTTGAATAACCTGTAGCGGATGCTGAACAACAAACCAATTAAACAATAACTGGTAAGCAAACCAAGCTTATCATATTCATCAAATTTTATTTCAAATCAATTATGGAAAAACTTAAACTTATCAAATGCTGGAAAACATTGCTTGTACTAATAGGTATAAGCTTGTTTTCGGGACAACTTTTTGCCCAAAACCCCACCATTACCGGGAAGGTGGTTGATGAAAAGGGGCAGGTGCTTATGGGAGCGACCGTTAAATTAAAAGGCGCACAAAGCGCCACTACTACGGATATAAATGGCAACTTTTCGCTGCAGCTCCCTGAAAATGTAAATACCCTGCTGGTATCTTACCTGGGGTACTTTACGCAGGAAGTAGCGGTAAAGCCAAACAGCAAAAACATTCGCGTTGTGCTATTACCGAACCAAAACGACCTTAACGAAGTTGTTGTTGTTGGTTACGGCGCGCAAAAAAAGCGTGATGTTACAGGCTCTATTGTTTCAGTTTCTGAGCAGACCCTGAATGAAGCACCAAGTACCGATATCGTTAACGAATTAAAAGGCCGTACTGCGGGTGTGGATATTGTTAGCAGTGGTTCAACACCGGGCTCAACATCGCAAATACGGATCAGGGGCGACCGCACGATAATTAACCCGGGATCAACCACCGGCCAGGTTAACGGGTTAGATCAGCCTTTGATTGTGGTTGATGGGATACCTTATGGCGGAAACTTCTCTGATCTTGACCAGGACAATGTTGCCAGCCTTGAAATTTTAAAAGATGCTTCTGCTACCGCAATATATGGTTCACGCGGCTCAAACGGAGTAATTTTAGTAACAACCAAACGAGGCCGTACAGGAAAAGCCACCCTAACGTATAATGAATACTACGGTATTTCGAGTATTCTGAGTGAGTTGAAAGTATATAACGGCAAAGAATATGCGCAGTTTAAAGCAGATGCAGCAGCAGGCAATTCAAATCCTGCCACGCCAAACACAACTGCTTATCCGCTTACAGCCGCTGAAACGGCCGGACTTGCAAATGGCACGAGTACCGACTGGCAGAAATTAATATACCAGCACGGACAGACCACCGATCAAAACTTAAGCCTTACCGGCGGTGACGAAAAAACCCAATATGGAATGGGCGTAGGTTATTTTGACCAAACGGGTATCATCCCCAACCAAAGGTATTCCCGGTTTTCATTACGGACTACGGTTGACCATAAATTCAACGATCATATAAAAATGGGGTTGAATAATTTAACCACATTGCAGTATACCAACCTGCCGGGAGGCGGAGGCGTTACTGCCGGGTTACTTAAACTGAGCCCTTTAACTTCTCCTTATAATCCGGATGGATCGGTTAACCTGCTTCCTTTGGCCGGTTCTATTGATGCCAGTTCTGTTAGCCCGCTAACACTTAAAACTGATGCAGCTGCTCTTGAAAATAACGACAGAAGGTTTAGAACATTTAATAGCTTATACACCGAAATATCATTTTTAAAGTATTTTAAATACCGGATAAACGTAGGGTTAGACTGGAGCCAGGATAATAACAATCAGTATACCGGCGCCAATACTTATGTTAACGGCAGCATTACTACACAGGCTAATACAACGGCCTCGATAGCTAATTCAGAAGCATACACTTATACTATAGAAAACCTGTTAACTTTTGACAAGGTATTTGCCGAAAAACATCATGTAACCTTTACAGGGCTGGCCAGTGAACAAAAAGACCATTTTCAAAGCAGTGGTTTTAACGCATTAGGCATCCCGGCCGACTATATCAAGAATACGAACTTTGGTTTGGCTGCAAGTATCAGCCCGCAAGCTGGAAATTATTTTGAAAGAGGCTTGTTATCTTATATGGCGAGGGTTAATTATTCTTATGACAACCGCTACATCTTAACGGCGACTATTCGCGAAGACGGATCATCCGTTTTAGCGCCGGGACATCAATACTTTACTTATCCGGCTATCGGCACAGCGTGGAATATCACCAACGAGCAATGGATGAAGGGGATAAACCAGGTAGATAACCTTAAATTAAGAGTAGGCTGGGGTAAAACAGGTAACCAGGGCTCGCAACCATATCAAACTTTAGGGTTACTTGGAACCACCACCCAGGCAGGAGCCCCAATTACTTATAATTACGGAACTACTTCCGCCGGTCAGCAAGTAGGATACGTTGTCAGCAGCCTTGCAAACCCTACGCTACGCTGGCAGTCAACTGCTGAGTGGAATATAGGCCTGGATTTTGGCTTGTTTCATGACCGCATCACCGGTACCATCGATGCTTATGACGAACGCACGCATGATATTCTTGTAAATAACATTTTACCACCCAGTAATGGTTCCGGCTCGCAGAT
>CAZZUU010000043.1:0-12131 GCA_964657275.1 uncultured Mucilaginibacter sp.
AGGGTTTTGCAACACCTGGACCCTTGAAATATCATGCGCCCAGCCGGTAAAAATTTATGCCGGTATGCCCATAGGTCAATTGATATATTTTGCCGTGGAAGGCGAAATTGAGACGCTTTACAATACTAAAAGTAACGCAAAATATAGCAACCCCACAACCCGCCCTGTCGAGAGCATGATGTGGAAGAATAAGTTTTGAAAGTGCATAGCAGAACCGGAAATTCTGTCGATTTAAAAAAAATAAAAAATTATATTAAACCTTTTTTAAAAACGTTGTTCTTATTATAGAACTAAAAATTTATTTATGAAAAAAATCTTGACTATCCTGGGTTGCGTCATCTTATTTGCAGCATCATCCTGTACAAAACAATATGTAAGTCCGGCAACAACCAATCAAACGGTTTATGCTGACCTTGCGCCGTCTAACTGGACGTTATACACCGATAATAACGGTAAAACATCCTATAGTGCCTCGATAACCGCAAATATCATCGATGCGAATTTCGCACAGGTTGGCGGTATTATTGTTGCCATATCATACGATGGGGGAAGTACCTATGAGCAGTTGCCCGAAGTTTATAACGGCATATCCTATAGTTATACCTACAACGCAGGCAATATTAGTCTCTACGCGCAATCCGCGGATGGCACAACTGCTATTCAACCAACACTCCCGATAAAAGTTAAAATTATATTGGTGGATTCGAATGGTTAACCAATAGGTTTTTATAATAGAAAGAGGTTGTACCATCACTAATGGTCATCCTCTTTCTATTTTGTATCAGTTATTTTTCCTGGATTTTCATCGGTGTATTTATAAATCCGAACGACTTATCATTTTATCCCATAAACCACCACCTTGTTGGAAAAAGTAGGTAGGTATACATGCCCGTTTGCGATAGTAGGAGAGGAAAATTTAGCGTAAGAACCTGCATAATCTGTCGAGGCGTTTTGGGTGTTATTCCAAAGTTCTTTTGTAATGTTGCTGGCATCGAAAGCCCTCAATATTCCGGGGCTAACGGTATGTTCCGCGTCGCCGGTGGAGGCGTATGATGCCCATAAAATTCCTGTACCGTTGACAGAGCCATTTGATGAGACAGATAATACAGCCCCATTTTGTCCTGTGGGACCGCTTAAATTAGATAATAGCTGGAGATTTATGTCAAACGTATTGCTGCTTCGGTTAAACGGAAAGGCGTGCAGCTGATCATTTTCCGGCCATAGATAAACAAATTCGTTAGTCGCCCCTTTAAAATAAGCAGCCTGGCAATGCATATTCGCATTTGAGTTCAGCGAGATTGTTTGCTGTACCCTGTTTGAAGAAGCCTGGAAGCCGCCCATGTTGTCTTTATTCAATAAATAAATATTGCCATCCTTACAGCCGGTAACGTAATAATTTGAATTAGGAATTAAAAGGGCGCCCATGCTGCCATAATCAAGGTCATTATCTTCAAGGTTTTGGTAGTTGAAAGGCGTAAAATAGGAGCTAACCATTAAGGTTGATCCGGATGGGGTAAGCTTTAATGCACTTTCTCCGCGATTAGTAAGTACAGTGGGGTCGCCATTAGCGCCAACGGTTCCGTTCCCGATAACCACGTATAAATTCCCCTGGGCGTCTGCAGCCATGCCCATTCCGCTCTCCCATATTCCGCCGTCGTATCCGTTCGGCGTGTTATTATAAACTATTTGCTGTTGCAGTGTTGTTGAACTATATCCCAATATCCAGCCGTGATATGGCCCCCAGTCACAGTGTGATGAAAAGGTGATATAAACTATCCCGTTGATCAAAGTTAACGCCTGGCGCTGGTTTTGTCGTTGTGCGTCGAAGCTAAGTTTGTTATTCGTGCTTCCGTCGCCGTTACCTGTATAGGATGCAGTTATTTTTATAGGGCTGCCGGCTTGTTCGCCGCCGGTAGTAATATTTACAGCGTGCAGGTATTGAACGAAATTGACCCCGTCGGTGCTCCTGGCTACAAAATAAATAGTTTGTGCAGCAGAGTCTATTACCGGTGTACCCAGAATGCCAATATTGCCGCTGAAATCCTGGTATGATCCGCCGCAGGCTCCCGTCATATCCGTATTGCGGGGTGCCCGCATACCCGGCGCGGTGAAGTTTTTTTGCCAGTATAAGTAGCCGCTGTCGCCATCATAAGCGTATAAAGAATTATTAACTGTAGCAATATAAGCGACGTTATGATTGCCCGATCCTATAGTTAGGTTTCCAACAATTAATGGTTGGGCGTAAACCTGGTCATCGACACCTAAGGAAAACAGTTTACCAAATTGCTGCGAGTTTACATTGCTGGTGGTCAGTTTGGTTTCCCGGCTGTTCCAGCCCGAGCGTGTGTTATTATTGTGCTGGGTAAATACCGAGATATGCTGGTCATTTAAAACCGTAGTAGTGTTGCCGTTTTGTGATGATGAAGCTTCTTTTTTTTTGCAGCCAAAGCACAACAAGATTGATAGGACGACAAGCCCTTTTTTTAATAGCATGTTTGGATTTAATTAGGATTATAATTTCTAATATAATCGTTTTTAGTGAAAAAAAAGTGTTTTTGAAAAAAGAGACAATAACTGCCGGGCATAAATTAAAACAGCCGCATCATTTTTGGTATGATACGGCTGCTCTTTAATGATGATTGAAACTTTTTTATTTCTCCATTTGCTCTATAACCGCCTGTGTTACTCCTGTGAATGAGAAACCGCCATCGTGGAAAAGATTTTGCATGGTAACCATTTTGGTAAGATCGGAGAATAAGCTTACGCAATAGTCGGCGCACTGGTTAGCATCTGCATTGCCCAGCGGGCTCATTTTTTCGGCATAGTTTATAAAACCGTCAAACCCTTTAACCCCTGATCCTGCAGTAGTACGTGTAGGCGATTGCGATACGGTGTTTATCCTCACGTGTTTTTTTACACCATAATAATAGCCAAAGCTGCGGGCAATACTTTCTAAATAAGCTTTGTTATCAGCCATATCGTTATAGTCAGGAAATACGCGCTGCGCAGCTATATAAGTTAGTGCTATTACCGACCCCCATTCATTTATCGCATCCATTTTCATGGCTGTTTGCAGTACCCTGTGCAGGCTAAGTGCGGATATATCCAGACCTTTATGGGTAAAATCGTAGTTATTTTCAGGATAGGGGATGGCTTTACGCACATTAACGCTCATGCCGATGGAGTGCAATATAAAATCAACACCACCGCCAAAATGTTCCTGTGATTTGGTAAACAGGTTAACAAGGTCATCGTTATTGGTAACGTCTGCCCCAATTATCGGAGCGTTGCATTCTTCTCCCAGTTTATTTAACTCGCCCATACGCAGGGCGATGGGGGCATTGCTCAATATAATTTCAGCGCCTTCTTCCACACAACGCTGCGCCACTTTCCAGGCTATAGATTGCTCATTGAGCGCGCCGAATATTATCCCTTTTTTACCTTTTAATAAGTTGTAAGCCATGTTTATGATTTTGATTAGCGGGGATAAAATTATAATTAATTATTGGTATTGAGAATTTTCACTTTTGGAGATAGAACTCTTTTAAAAATAAATCATCCGAACGTGTAGCATTTTAATCCCCCTCGTATCTAACAGCCAAAATCAACTAAATAGAAAGATGAAAAAGATTAAAGTATTATTATTGGCGCTGGCTTTTGCAGCTATTTGCATCAACGTATTTGGACAAGAGAAAACTCCGGCCTTCCAGGTTAGTATATCCGGAAAAGGCAAGCAAGCCGTAATATTTATCCCGGGTTTTGCGTGCTCAGGTGACGTATGGGCAGCAACCCAGGCAGCGCTAAAAGGCGATTATACTTTTTACACTTTAACCATGGCTGGCTTTGCCGGCGCGCCGCCGCAAGCGTCGCCAACGTTTAAAAATTGGGAAAATGCGATTGCTGATTATATCCTGCAAAAGAAAATTGTAAAACCTATCATCATAGGGCACAGCATGGGAGGCGGCCTGGCGTTGGCCATAGCTTCGGATTATCCCAACCTTACATCAAAAATAGTGGTGGTGGATGCCTTGCCTTGTTTGGCAGCTATGAGGGACCCGGCATTCAAAGCGAAGGAAAATAATGATTGCAGCAGTATCATTAATCAATTCACCGCCATACCTGATGCGCAGTTTTACCAGATGCAATTAATGACGATGGCGCAATTAGTAGCCGATACTAGCAAGATAAAACAAATCGCAAATTGGTCGGTGCAGTCAGATAGGAAGACTTTTGCCGGGATGTATTGCGATTTCTCGAACACCGACCAACGCCAAAATATCGAAAATATAAAATGCCCGGCATTGATCTTATTGGAATCAAACTTCGCTAATTTTAAACCGGCGATAGCCGATCAGTATAAAAAGTTGAAAACCGCACAATTACAATATGCCACTAAGGGCCTGCACTTTATTATGTATGATGATTTTGACTGGTATCAAAAGCAAATTGCCGACTTTATTAAATAACACCCGATAATGGTATTCGAAGATATTTACCGGGATTATTGGAATAAGGTATTCAGGATATGTATGGGGTACTTTAATGATGAAGAATGGGCAAAAGATGTTGCACAGGATACCTTCATTACAATATGGAAGCAGCTCCCCACTTTTAGAAATGAATCTGCTATAGGGACGTGGATATTCAGGATAACATCCAATAATTGCCTGCGCCAGATTGAGCGGCAAAACCGGATGCCTAAATCAGAATTGCCTGCGGATATTGAAGACAAGCATGAACCCGACAAAGAATGGCAAACCAAACTGTTATATAAGTGTATAGCCGAATTGCCGGAAACTGATAGGATCATTATTTCTTTAGAATTGGAAGATGTGAAGCAGGCCGAAATTGCAAAAATAACCGGGCTGTCGGAAACCAACATCCGGGTGAAGGTTTTTAGGATAAAAGAAAAGTTAACGCAAAAGTTTAAACAACATGAGCAATAATATAGATTTTAAAGCATTGTGGGGCCGCGAGGAAACCGCCTTGCCTGATGTCAGTGAGATTTTTGCGAAGGCGAATCAACTGAGCCGTAAAACCCGCAATAAAATATGGAGAGGTAATATCCTGTTAACCTTAACCGGGCTGTTTATGGTATTTGTATGGTGGTATTACCAGCCGCAAATGATCACCACCAAAATTGGGTTAATATTAGTTATGGTTGCCATCGTTATGTTTTTAACGGCTACCGGGCAAATAGTTCCTTTACTGGCTAAAACTGATGTAGAAACCGATAGCCAACAATTTTTGGCGAACATGATCCGCATTAAGCAAAAACATGAATTTTTAAGTAATACCATGCTAACCGTTTATTTTATCTTGCTGTCTGCCGGTATTGCGCTTTATATGATAGAGTATGCAGGCCGTGGAAGCCTTACTTTTCAGTTAACTGCTTATGGATTAACGTTTGCGTGGATCGCTTTTAACTGGTTTTATATCAGGCCGAGAACCATTAAAAAACAACAGAAGGCAATTAATGAAATCATTGCTAAACTGCAAGCGGTGAACAGTCAGTTGTTGGATTAGTGATAGGTTACGCCAGTAACTCCCGCGCATTTTCCATTGCACTTTCGCCAGGCTTATCCCCGCTTAGCATTTTTGCTATTTCCAGCACACGTTGCTGTTTATCCAGTTGCTTTATACGGGTATAAGTTATTGCGCCTTCATCATCCTTATAAACAAAATAATGGCTGTTGCCCTTACTGGCAATTTGTGGTAAGTGCGTTATGGTAATTACCTGAAGGTTATCAGCCAGCCGTTCCATAGTTTGCCCAACCTTATTAGCTACCTCGCCTGATACCCCTGTATCTATCTCGTCAAAAATAATGGTTGGCAGTGCTGTGTTTTGTGCGATGAGGGATTTTATCGCCAGCATTAACCTGGAAAGCTCACCTCCGGATGCTATCTTGCTCATCTCAGCGATGGCGTGCCCTTTATTCGCGGAGAACAGAAAAAAGACATCATCTACTCCATTTTTATCCAGGACTTCAGCTTCATTCTTTCCGACTTTCGAACTTTCGGTCCCGATAGCTATCGGGATTCGGACTACTTGTTCTATTTTTAACGAAGCATTATCCATCCCCATTTCCGCCAGGCTTTGTAGTGCCGTTGTTTCAATTAATGGAATAGTTTTTTTGCGATTTGCAGAAAGCTGTCCGGCTAACGTCTCGAGTTCTTTTTTGTCAGTTTCGAGTTGTTTCCTCAGTTTTTCAATAGCTTCGTCGCCAAAAACGGCTTGCGCAATTTTATCTGATAGTTCATCATGTAGCAACAATAATTCGGCGGTGCTGTTTACACGGTGTTTTTTTTGAAGATTGTAAATAAGACTTAAACGGGTGTTTATTTCATTGGCCCGGGCCTCATCGGTATGTGTTCGTTGTTCAATTGTTTCAATTTCGGCAGCAATATCTTTAAGCTCGATAATTGTGCTGTTTAATCGCTGGTACAACTCAGTAATTTCCGGATTGAATTTCTCGAGAGAAGAAAGCTGGTGGCCGGTTTCGCGTAGTTGTATAATAGCGGAGTTTTCTCCTTCGTGTATCAAGTGATTGGCTGCCGATAGATTGCTTTTTATTTCTTCGGCATTATTGAGCGCATACAGTTCCTTTTCAATTTGTTCCTGCTCATCGGGAACAAGGTTTGCTTTTTCAAGTTCATCGTATTGAAACTGGAAATAGTCAAGATCGGCCTTTGCTTTATCGCTTTCTTCAATAAGCTGTTGCAGCTTGCCTGTTGATTTTTTATACGATCTGAATTTTGACCGGTAATTATTCAACAGGTCATCGTGTTTAGCTACTGCATCAACAATCAACAGTTGGAATTCAGGGTCATTAATTTCGCGCGGGGCATGCTGTGAATGGATATCGATCAGTCGCTCGCCCAATGCTTTAAGTGCATTTAAGTTAACAGGCGTGTCATTCACAAATGCCCTTGATTTACCGTCGGCCGATATTTCGCGCCTTAAAACCGTTTCGGCTTCATAGTCGAGGTCATTCTCGTCAAAAAAATGTTTAAGGTGAAATGCTCCAATTTTAAATGTCCCTTCGATTACGCATTTTTTTTGCTGGTTAAAAAAATAACGGCTTTCTGCACGCTGTCCCAAAATAAGGGAAAGCGCCCCCAGTATAATAGATTTGCCGGCTCCTGTCTCGCCGGTGAGTATATTCAAGCCGCTGTCAAAGCTGATTTCCAGGTTATCGATTAACGCGTAATTACTTATACTGAGCTTTTGGAGCATAAAAAAAGTATCCTCTTATTTGAGGATACTAAATTACGATTAATTGCAGATTATGGAGAGTGATTGGTGATTAGAGGCTGGAGATTAGTTTTAAATAGCGCACATAATTCACTAATCTCCGACCTCTGGTCACTAATCTCTAATTTTCCGGCACCTCTTCTTTCTCTGGTTTTTCCTGTTTTTCGGGACGCTCAGTTTTTTCGAGATCTTCTACCGGCTTTGCCAGCTCTTTAAGATGTTTCTGATATTCAGGGCTGTTGATATAATCAGTCATCCTCTTTATAGAAGCGTTTAGCTCGTCTTGCGCTTTTTTTATTTCAGGACTATTTTGATAGGCGCTCATTTGCTCGTTGATCTTCTTGTTTGTAGCCTCCTGTTGTTTAAATGCAGCCGAGTTATACGCTTTGCCAATCTGGTCGGCCAGGTCTTTCACGTGTTGGTTTTCTGCCTTAAATTCCGGCGATTCATAATGTGCACGCATTTGCTCGCCCATTGTTTTTAACTGATCTGTTTGCTGTTTAACAGAGGTAGGAATTTTGCTATCCAGCTCGGCATGATACTTTTTATGGTTTTCATCTTCAACAGCGTCATTAAAACGATGATTATTCTTATCGCTGTAATATTCGTCGACGGGTATGCCGTATTTCTTTTGCAGTTCCTCATTCATTTGCTTAAACTCGCGGCTGTCGTAATAAGCGCCTACGCTTCTGCCCATCTCGCCCATTTGTTTAGTAAGTTCTTGCATTTTAGCATCATTACCCCATGTTTTTGAGTAATCCTGGCTTGCTTTTTCCATTTCGTCTTTCAACTTTTTTAAGTCGGGGCGATTGTCGAGATCCTGCATCGCTTTGCTTTGTTTCTCCATGTCCGCATTTATCGCCCTAACTTTATCGCTGCTGTAATAGCTGCCAAGCACTTGCGATTTTCTGTCTATATCATCGGTTAATGCCTTCAGCTTTTTATCAGCATCCGATGAGGTATTTGAATTATCGTCTCTTGCATCAGCGGAATGAGTGGTTTTCTTGCTTTTGTGTTCACGTATTACCGGAGCTACATCTGCCGAATTTTTTGTAGTGTCGGTAAATAAATGTTTAACAACAGGCACAATTGCTTTAACCGATATTTTTCCCTGTGCTATTTCGGGTTTTAATAGTGTGATGGCACTTACGCCAAGTACTAAGATGAGTGTTGCCAGTAATGCCGGGCGTACGCTTATGGGTTGTTTTTGAGTTTTCATGATTCTTTGAATTCTGTTTAATAAGTGATACTTTTTGCCTGTTGCGGCCAGCGCTAGCTTCCAGTCGTTTTGGCGGGTTTGTTCGAGTTTTAACAATGCTTTCGCATAGTTGATCGGATCTGCTGTGGCCTTTACAACCAGGTCGTCGCAGCTGTTTTCACGTTCTTCGTTTATAATGCGGTTAATTAGCAATGCACACGGATTAAAAAATAACAATATCGATAAAGCTTGCTGCAGCAAATTTACCAGGTAGTCGTTACGTTTAATATGCGCCAGCTCGTGGAGCAATATGGCCTCTATTTCTTCCGCAGAAAGGTATGTTGAAAGTGTAAAGGGTAAAAGAATGACCGGTTTAAAATTGCCAACCATGCACGGAACATCAACCATCCGGCTCAAGCCTATCCTTACTTTGTTACTGATGTTGAGCGTGCCCGCAAAGTTGTTTACCAGTTGCTGCAGGTGGATATCAATACTCATGGTCTCCCGGATGGTATTGATCTTTTTTCGGGCTAGTATAAGCCTTGTTGTATTGAATAGCAAGCCGGCTATATATATAACGGTGATATAAGGCAAGTATTTTTCTATGCTATAGTAGTAACGGATGCCTTCGTCATTAAACTGGTGAATGCCTGCCGGGAGTTCAAGCATCAACGGCATTGCCGATAACTTACCGGGTTTAATCGCCAGCCAGTTATAGATATTTATTTCATTGATAAGTGTATAAACAAACCAGCCGGTTATAGCCAGCAAGCTGGTTACCGCCAGTAAATATTTTTTTGAGGCAGGCAACTGCCCGGAGATCATCAACACCAACCGCAACAGAAAATACACAAATAAT
This sequence comes from uncultured Mucilaginibacter sp., assembly GCA_964657275.1. Classification (GTDB taxonomy): domain Bacteria; phylum Bacteroidota; class Bacteroidia; order Sphingobacteriales; family Sphingobacteriaceae; genus Mucilaginibacter. The sequence goes on from CAZZUU010000043.1 coordinate 9,313, forward strand.
CCCTGCCATAACGAGTGTATAATGGTTATCCCTAAAACCCGGCTGGTGTTGTATAATATCGTTTCCATATATAACTTATACTACTGTCTTTTTTGTTTTTCAACTAATTTCTGATCTCTAATCTCTAACCTCTATTCACCCTCTTCAAATTGCTGCAAATAATTTTTTATTGCATCAATCTCATCTTTCGATGCCCGGTGGTTTCCTAATGCCTGTATCACAAGGTCGGAAGTTGAACCTTTGAATACGGTGGTTATGATTTTATCCAAAGCGGTTTTTTGCGCCTGCTCCCGTGTGATCAGCGCTTTATATAAATGGGTTTTTGCGGTAGTATCACGCTCAACCAATCCTTTATCATGCATTATCTGCATAAGCTTAAGGGTAGTGGTGTATCCGGCGTCTTTGTTTTTTGATAATTCTTCATGCACATCCCGAACAGTACACTGACCACTTTTCCAGATCACCTGCAATATTTCGAGTTCGCTTTCTGTTGGTTTTATTTCCATTTTATTCTTATACGAATTTGTTCGTACAAACATATACGATATATTTCGTACATGCAAATTATTTTTACATTTTTTTAAAAAGACGCATACAAAGGGGAGAATGTTACAAAGAATTTCGGATGGGATGGTTAACTCCAAATGATCTTTAATTTGAAATAATAATTCCGAAATCGGGCATCCGAAATCAGTTTTTTTGCAGCGCCTGGTACTTAAGCCCGTTTGCCGGATCGATCTCACTTAAGATATTCATAGCCTGCAGCCTGTCCTGGGAGTCGGCCTTACTGAAGATTGATACCAGTTCGTCGCATTTTGCGGTAAAAAAAACCAGCGGGAACATGGCGCCGGCGCGCTGCCTGTCTACCTGTGATAGTGTGGGAAGGATAGCCGAGATAGCTTTCCGGCCTTTGGTCGCATTATCAGCCATAACGTCCAGCCCGTTGCGATGATAATCATACATAAAGCTGCGCAGCGGCTGGTAAAGTTTGTTATTCAGGTTTTCGGCAAGCCAATAACGGTTAACGGTACCATCAAACGCCTTCCAGCCTTTAAAGGATGACGTTTGCGCGTTTACCACAATGTTTTGCGCGTTTGCGAAGTATGGGTTCCCGCCAAAGCGCGAAAAGGTATCATAATCCAGCCCGACGATAATGTTGGCGTAAAATGCCAGGATCGAACTTAAATTACTTTGAAAATTTTGATCGGTATAATCGATTGTTTGCCCTTCGGTATAGGTGAAATCGATATCCTTATCCAGCGTATTTAATAGGGTAGAAGTATAGGTAGAATTATAAACCGGCCGCGATGTTTGCACCTGCAATTCGCCGGTAAAGGCGCTGCTGCCATCCCAGGAGGTGATGTTCAACACAAAATTGCAATCGATGCGCTCCTGCGGTAAAATAGGGTCGGCGCTCCATTTTCGGCCATTCAGAAAATCCTTCAGCGCGGTTTCAAGCGTTTGAAAGATGCGTTTGTTTGTTGATTGTATTTTAGGAGAAACTACCTGTACGCGCGCGTTTAGATCCTGCGCCGCGGCAATGCCGCTAAAACAAAACAGTAAAATATACAGACTAAGTTTTCTCATTATTTAAGCATCTCAACAATCTTCTGACAAATATCGCGGGCAACTTCTTCTTTACTTTTAAGGTCGAACGCCACTTTTTGCAGGTCACGATCGATGATCGTTATCTTATTGGTGTCCTTTTTAAAACCAGCGCCTTTATCGTTGAGCGAATTTAACACAATAAAATCAAGGTTTTTCTTTTGAAGCTTTGCCGTAGCGTTTTTTTCTTCTTCGTCGGTTTCCAGGGCAAATCCAACCAATAACTGTTTGGATGTTTTCAATTTTCCAAGTTCGGTTAAAATGTCGGTGGTTTTTTTAACCTCGATGCTAAAACCGTCATCGTGCTTTTTGATTTTTTGCTTCTCAACATTAACCGGTGTATAATCAGCAACGGCGGCGCTCATCACACAAACATCCGATTTGTTGAAATGATCAAGACACGCTTTAAGCATGTCATCCGCCGAGGTTACATCAATTCGCTTTATGGATTTTTGTTTGCTTGTTTCTGCAGAAGGACCTGAAACCAAAGTTACTTCAGCACCCAACGATGCCAGCTCATCAGCTATAGCAAACCCCATTTTCCCCGAAGAGTGGTTGCCTATAAACCTCACCGGATCAATGGCCTCGTAGGTGGGTCCTGCTGTTACCAATATTTGTTTATCAGCTAAAGGAAGTTTGCGCTTTATATCTGCCGTTAAAAATGCAGTTATTTCTTCGGGTTCCGCCATCCGTCCTTCCCCCTGCAAGCCGCTGGCCAATTCGCCCGTGCCCGGAGGTATAAGGATATTTCCGAAAGACTGTAGTTTTTCAACGTTTTCCCGGGTAGCATCGTGCTTCCACATGTCCAGGTCCATTGCAGGCGCAAAATAAACCGGACATTTTGCCGAAAGATAAACGCCCATTAACAAATTATCGCATAAACCGGTGGCCATCTTAGCCAAGGTATTAGCGCTTGCCGGTGCTATAATTAACAAATCTGCCTGCAGGCCCAATTCAACATGGTTGTTCCATTCGCCGGTCTCAGGCGTAAAATAATCAAACAGTACCGGAGTTTTTGAAAGTGTGGAGAGGGTTAGCGGGGTGATAAAGTTAGTAGCATCGGGTGTCATCACTACCTGCACATTTGCCCCGGCTTTAATCAGCAATCTCACCAGCGTGGCTGATTTATAAGCTGCTATACTGCCGCAGATACCTAAAACAATGTTTTTACCCTCGAGCATGTACTTTTTTAAGTAAAAATTCAAAATTCAAAA
>CAZZUU010000043.1:12141-16130 GCA_964657275.1 uncultured Mucilaginibacter sp.
TAAGCATTCATCTACAAGCCCTGAAGCCTATTTTGAATTTTGAATTTTAACTTTTGAATTAAAGAACAGCGCTTATTGCTGCTCTTTTGCCGGATTGCGATAATAGATTTTATCATCCAGAAATTCCTGAACAGCTACCAAAGATGGTTTTGGCAGTTTTTCATAATATTTGGATATTTCGATCTGCTCGCGGTTTTCAAAAACTTCTTCCAGGTTATCATTAGATGAAGCAAATTCCGAAAGTTTTTGATGCAATTCTTCTTTGATGTTGTTAGAGATCTGGTTAGCTCTCTTTGACATAATTACAAGTGACTCGTAAATATTGTCGGTCTTTACATCTAACTCGCGTAAATCGCGGGTTACCGTGCTGCTTGCCACAGCAGGCTTGTTAATATTATTGTTTGTGCTCATATCAGTTTAATTTGGGATTTTTTTATCATCGTTCCCTTTTTCAGATGGTGGTTGTGTTGTTACCGTATCTTTTTTAGCTATTTTTTTAGCGATCCTTGGATTGTCATAAGCCTCGGCTATTGTGTTTTTGGCACGTATAATCCCGTCAGTGCTATCCTTGCTATATTGTTTAGCTTCTTTTAAATATTTACTGGTAGGATATTTATCAATAAACTGTTGCGCGAAGCTTATCGCCTGATTATAGCGTTGTTCCTGCGAAAGTTCGCGGCTATGCTCGGCATATAAATATTGTGCCTGTATGGTTAAAAATTCCAGCTCTTCGGCATATTTGGTATCAGGATAATCCCGCAAGGTATTACCGAAAGCTATTACCGCTGATTGGTAATCGCTGATGGTAAGATATAACTTTGCATTGGCATATGATTTTTCTTCAAGCTTGTCGCGCAGGTTCTGTATCAGTTTACTGGCCTCGGCAACGCGGTCGCTTTTCGGGTATAAGTTGATAAACAATTGTAGCGATTCAATCGCCTTAGTTGTATTTTCCTGGTCGAGCGAAAAAATCGGTGAATCAAGGTAATAGCAATAAGCCGACATAAACCTGCATTCTTCGGCCCTCGCGCTTGAAGGATATGTGTCTGCGAACGTTTTAAAATGGTAACGTGCCGAAGTGTAATCCCTTAATTTATAATTGGTGTAAGCATAATAATAAAACAAGTCTTCAGCCTCCGCACGGCCGCGATAGCGTGTAGCAAGGTCATCAAACAACCCTAAAGCCTTTGAGTAATCCTTTTTGTTATATAGCTTAATAGCTTCTGAATATTTTTTAGCGTTATCGTTGCTCGATTTTAACTTTTCGTACTTGCTTTTACAACTGCCCAGTGTGATCACTAAAACAGCAACCAAACAGGCCAATAACGTTAGTTGTTTTTTAAACATTTTGCAAAGATAGGTGAATAATATAAATCAGTCAATTATTTATTTAGTGTGCTAATATATAATGGTTCTGTAGTATGCGACAGGTGTAAGTGTGTTATTTAACATCTTTTAACTAACGGAGCGGTTTATAATCTTCTGGTTGGTCTGGCGTGAACAAAAAAACGCTTTTCCCGGCCTCAAATAGGAAGTCGATATTTATCGGTTTTGCCCGGTATTTTCAGCCGAATAAGAATCATAGTTTTCGCAACTAAAAACGGGGGCAGCGCTTGTCGTATATAATAGGTGCAAGAAAAAAGACGTTTTCAGCAATGATTGCCGGAATAAAATTTAAGACGTTTTTAAGTAAAAAAACAAAAATAATTCAAAATTTTATCGATTTTATTAAAAAAATTATTATTTTTAGTTGCTTTTGTTACTAATATGTAAAAAATATTGCTATCTTAGCAATTGGCAACTCCCTCCTAATTAATGGTTGCTGCATTCTATCTACCGAACTTTTTGTAAAAAACTACCTATGAAGTTAACAAGCAAACTTTTTTCGGATGAGCTTGCTTTGCCCGATTTTTTGTCACAAAAATATATTCCGTCACTTGATGGTCTGCGTGCATTATCTATAATCGTCGTTATCGTGGCTCATTTTAATTTTTATTTTAATAATAAAATGGTTTCGGATGTAGTCGGCGGCGGACGCATTGGCGTGCACGTTTTTTTTGTAATCAGCGGATTTTTGATCACCACGTTATTAATAAAAGAAAAGATCAATAAGCAGGACATCAATTTAAAAAACTTTTATTTACGCAGGGTACTCAGGATATTGCCCGTTGCTTACAGTTATATTATCGTTTTAATTGTGTTAAATTTTTGTTTTAATATTGGAATAAAATCCTCTTTTTTTATTCATCAGGCTACTTTTACCGAAAATTTCAACTCTTTCTTTGCCTGGAAAACCAAGCATTACTGGAGTTTAAGTGTCGAAGAGCAGTTTTACCTGATATTCCCGTTTTTATTAAAGAAGAACTTTAAATTATACATAATCATATCTTTTGGACTACTCGCGCTTTCGCCATTTCTTTTTGTAGCCGTACATTATCTGGTAACGCACAATCGCCCCATCCCATTTGCTATCGAATATTCGGGCTTATTTTTGAACCAGGGACTGTACGCCATTATTGTAGGCAGCCTGACCGCTATCTTTTTATGCAAGTACCCGCCAACATTTAATTTAGGCAGAGTTGCGCTGAGTGCCATTCAGTGTTTTTTGGTTTATGGAATATGGTATTTCTTCGCACACCCCATGTCCGCTGGCGTCAATTTATTAGTGAGCGCGCTTCTCATTTCTCAACTCATCCTATCAACCATTTACTTTACCGACAGTCTGTTCTATAGAATTTTAAATATAAAGATCATCAGGTCCATAGGTGTGCTTTCCTACAGCCTCTACATCTGGCAGCAATTATTTACTTACCGACAGCCGTGGCGGCCTTATTTCAGGGGTTTTGAAAGCCTGTTGGTGCCGGTAAATGCACTGGCAATAATTTGCGTGGCTTACCTGTCCTATCGCTATTTTGAAAGGCGGTTTTTAATTTTAAAAAATAACTACCGATAATAGCTTTTTCTTCTTTTAATTTAAAGTTTAGTTGCATTAAATGCCTTTGATTGTCCTTTTGGAATGGTTAGTGATTTCCAGTTTCGGTCTAAAAGTATTTTCGCTATAAATACGATCTGGCCAACATGATAAGGGATATGTGCCAACTGCCGGTTAATGGCTTCAATTACGGTATGGCTTTCATTGCGGATGTAAACAATATGAAGCAAGTCGGAATCAACAAGCGGGTCGATCGCGTCAAATAAACATTGCCAACCCTTTTCCCATAAAGCAAGTAGTTCGTCTTTAGTTAAAATTTCGTTTTCAAACTCGTCGTCGCGATCACGCCATTCTTTTTCGCCATCGGTGGTTAAAAAGTCGGTCCAGCGGGACAACGAGTTCCCCGCAATGTGCCTTATAATTACAGCAATACTGTTTGATTCATTATTGTATTTCCAGTGCATTCCATTTTCACTTACCTGCTCCATAGCTTTATCGCCTAATGATTTATAATATCGAAACTGTTTTCGCGAGCTAACTAGGTAATTCATGCCTGTGCTTTCCATTTTAATATTCCGCTTTAGTATAACTGTATGATTATAAAAGCAAATTTCGGCAAGTTTTTGATGATCGTCAAGTATTGCGGACTGATATACCAAAGATGCTCTGCCGGGAAGGAATTATTATTTTTTCGCGCTGATTTGCACAGTGTTATAAATACACTAACGTTATTTCTTACAAAGCATTTGTATAATCCAAAAGTCTGCTTACCTTTGCAGCCCGCAAAAGAGGTAGCGAATTTGTTCTCTGAAAACAGGCTGAAAAAATAAAAAAATAAAGCTTGCAGTAACAAAAAAGGTTCTTACCTTTGCAGTCCCAAAAGAAAGGGGCGTAAAATAGCGCAGATGCCGAAAGCGATTTTCGGTATTAAAAATTGAAAAAGTGATCACTGTTAAAGGTGATAAACTCATAAAATCTGAACCGTGACGGGGAAGGTGATAAGTTCTTATAAGGTATAGAAAATCATGTAGTGTAACAGCTAAGATCTTTAGGGATT
>CAZZUU010000044.1:0-13510 GCA_964657275.1 uncultured Mucilaginibacter sp.
TTTATTATTTCTCGCAATAGACGATATTCGCGCCAAAATCAAGCTGAACAAGATCGTCTGCAATATGGGCACTTATAAGTGCGTAGACTTCGTTTTTAATAGCTGCCTTTGTAATTTCATCCGCTTTATCCATTAATGCTACAACAGGCGCAGCGCAATCCATCATATTTTGCCAGTAGGTATCTGCGTCGTCATATTCGGCTTTGCCGATAATTGGCTGCTCACCAATATTTTTAAATCCGGCGTTTGAAAAAGTTTCTGCCATTAAACCCGGCTTCGCACAACGGAACATACCAGGCGCGCCAGGAACGGGCGGAGGGGATTCTATATATTTATTAATGATGCCCATCATACCCCCTACCCACAAGTTTTCCTGGGGCGGCCCCCAAACGGAAATTGCCAGTTTCCCTCCCGGCGTTAACACTCGGTACATCTCATTGGCGGCTAACTGCATATCCGGGAAGAACATAAAGCCCATCCTGCTACTAAGTTTATTAAAAGTATCGTCGCTGAACGGCAATTCGCAAACGTCAGCAACCTGTGTATTATAATTACTTAATCCCAGGGCTTTTGCCTTTTCACCCGCCGTTGATAGCATTTCTTCGGAAAGATCAGTTCCTATAACACTACCTTTAGTTATCATAGTAGCTATGGTTAACCCGGGTTCGCCAGTACCTGCTGCAATATCAAGCACCATATCGGTATCCTGTATTTCCAGGTGTTCGATCATGATATCGGCGATGGGTTTCATAAACTTCATCACCAGGTCATCCCATTTTTTCCATCCCGGCGAGAATCTGTTCCAGCTTTGCTTTTGTTGTAATTTTATTTGTTCCTGTTGAAATTCCATGATAATTATTTTGATACTAAGCTATTGATTTTTACCGCGAATAAATAGGCATACGAATTGTATATTGCCTTAAATAACTGTATTAGATTTTCGCTATGTAACATCCCGCTGATTCCCGTATCTAATCCAAAAAACCATAAACTGTAATAAAACCTTCCACCTATGTTAAGCATTCGTAACATTGTAAAACAATATGCCGGTCATACTGCTTTAAGCGATGTAAGTTTAGAGGTTAAAAGCGGCCAGGTGTTCGGTCTTTTAGGGCCAAACGGTGCCGGCAAAACTTCGCTTATCCGTATCATTAATCAAATCACCGCGCCCGACTCAGGCGAGGTTTATTTTGATGGCGAAAAACTCAATCAATCTCATATCAACCGCATTGGTTATCTGCCCGAGGAACGCGGCCTTTACAAAAAAATGGAGATCGGCGAACAGATGATATACCTTGCCCGCCTGAAAGGTTTGAGCCGCGATGAAGCGGTAAGGAGATTGAAAATTTGGTTTCAGAAACTGGGGATGGAAACCTGGTGGAAGATGAAGATAGAAGAACTATCCAAAGGCATGCAGCAAAAAGCACAGTTTGTAGCCACGGTACTACACGAACCGGATCTCATCATTTTGGATGAGCCTTTCAGCGGTTTCGACCCGGTAAATGCGGAGGTTATCAAAGACGAAATACTGGAACTGAACAAAAAAGGGGCGACTATTTTGTTCTCCACCCACCGTATGGAATCCGTCGAGGAATTGTGCGACTCAATTGCATTGATCCACAAATCACATAAAATATTGGACGGAACGGTTAAAAGTATCCGTAACTCCTACCGCAATGCTACTTATCTTATAGAATACAACGGAGAGCGTTTGAATTTTGACGGCTCCCAGCCGTTTGAAGTTGTTGAAGAAATAGCCGGGGATGATAACACCTATACCATCAGGATAAAACTTAACGGCACCGATAATTCTAACAAAGTATTGCAATATCTTATCCCTAAAACGCATATCAATATGCTGCAGGAGGTTATACCCAGCATGAACGAGATTTTTATTGAAAATGTAAACAAAAACCGTTAAGCCATGAAGAAAGTTTTACTGATTATACAACGCGAATACGTTACCCGTGTAAGGAAAAAAGCTTTTATCATTATGATCTTCGTGGTACCGCTTTTGATTCTCGGCATGGGGGCTCTTATTACGTTTATCGCCAAGAATAACCAAGGTCTTACCGAAGCCAAGGTGGTTAAAGTGATAGACGAGAGCAATTTGTTTGCGGGAAGGTTTCACGATATAAAAAACTTGAAATTTGAAGCTACTGATCAATCTCTGCTTATTCTCAAAAGCGAGCTGAATAAAGATGAAAACCTTTCTGCGCTTGTAATACACCGGAACTTCAGTAAAAAAGATTCGGTAGAACTCCACTCCAAAAAGAAACCAGGTTTTGCACTGACGGGTGAGATTGAAAAACAAATGAATGCGATCACCATAAACGAAGGTATGTTGAAACATCATATCGATACTGCGGTGATTCATTCAATCAGCAGTAATATCTCGGTAAGTCCAATGGAAATGACTGACACCGGTGATAAAAAGACAAATACCGGCGCAAACGTCACAGTCGGGATTGTATGCGCTATTTTGATATACTTATCGTTATTTATATATGGGGCACAGGTTATGCGTGGCGTTATTGAAGAAAAAACAAGTCGCATTATCGAAGTGATCATATCATCGGTAAAACCGTTCCAGCTAATGCTTGGCAAAATTATCGGTGTAGGTTTGGTGGGCCTAACACAATTTAGCGCGTGGATAATATTATCTATTATATCAACCAAAATAGCGGGAAGTGAGTTCAGTTTGCAGCAAGGGGGAATGATGGGAGCTATATCAGCTTTACAAACCATCCATTTTGGTTATATGCTTACTTATTTTATGTTTTATTTTCTTACGGGCTATCTTTTATATAGCGCATTATTTGCAGCTGTCGGTTCGGCTGTTGACAGTGAAACTGAAACGCAGCAGTTTATGTTTCCCGTTACCATGCCCTTGCTGTTTACTTATATACTATCTGTTTCCGTCCTGGTTATGGCACCAGATAGTCAGTTGGCGGTATGGTTATCCATTATTCCATTAACTGCGCCTATTGCTATGATGGTACGTTTACCTTTTGGCGTACCACCCTGGCAACTGGCTTTATCTATGTCGCTGATGGTTGCGGGCTTTCTGTTCACTACTTACGTGGCAGCCCGTATATACCGGGTGGGTATTTTGATGTATGGTAAAAAAGCGAGCTATAAAGAGCTGGTTAAATGGTTTTTTTATAAAGAGTAAATTAATTTCGTAGTTCGGAAGTTCGATTTGGGATTTGACATTTCCTATGAATAATTTTTTTGCCGTAATAGATCTCGGCACTAATACTTTTCATCTGCTGATTGCTGAAGGTTCGCCATCTGCTTATCGCGAAATTGTGCATGAGCACGTCGGTGTTAAAATTGGCGAGGGTGGCATAAATAAGGGTTTGATACAGCCTGCAGCATTTGAACGGGGCGTTGATGCATTAAAGAATTTTCAGCAACTCATTTTACAAAACAATGTTAAAAAGGTAAGGGCGATCGGCACGTCGGCGCTGCGAAATGCAGAAAATGGGCAGGATTTTATTAGCGAAGTAAAAAAACTCACCGGCATCGCAATTGAGATTATAGACGGCAACAAGGAAGCTGCTTATATCTACGAGGGAATTAAAGCATCGGGGTGTTTGTCGGAACAAAACAGCCTGATCGTTGATATTGGTGGCGGCAGCGTTGAATTTATTATTGCCGACAATGAGAAAATTAAATGGAAGCAAAGTTTCGAGATTGGCTGCGCACGGCTGATGGATAAATTTCATCAAACCGATCCTATACCGCCTGAATCTATTGATGCGTTGAATCTTTACCTGGAAGATCATTTAGAAGATCTTTTTACAGCGACTACCGATTATGCCATTGAAAACCTTATTGGCGCATCGGGTGCATTTGAAACTTATGCCGAAGTTATCGAACTCGCAAAGGAAAATCCATTAAATCTGGCAACCACAAAAACCTACGAATTTAACTGGGACGAACTCTTAGCAATAACCGAAAAATTGATCCTTTCGTCGCATGATGAGCGATTAGTTACCAAGGGCATTATTCCTATCCGGACGGATATGATTGTTGTAGCGTCGTTGCTTACGCGCTTTATTATAGAAAAATTAAACATCAGTAAAGTGCTAATGTCAACCAGTTCTTTGAAAGAAGGCGTATTGGCGGAGATGATGGGATAATAATTATTTTAAGTTCATCGGCAATATATATACACAAGTTGAGAATCCAATTGCTAAAACTAAAAAAGCACTTAACAGCCACGAACCACTCTTTTTAATAATCGACATGATAATGCAAGTCAATACATGTAAAACCAGTAAAAATGCATCTAATATAAATCCACCATCGGCTGCCGTTAATTTGAGCAGTAAAGTATAAACGGCGAGTACCGCCAAATTAATACCGACGATCGTCATCCCGTTCATCGGTTTGTTTTGAATGACCGATTCGTTTTGTTCGGGCTGTTGGTTACTGTTATTTTCTTCCATCAGGCAAATATTTCATTTCTCAATTGCTTCAAATACTCAATTTTGTCATCCCGATAAAAAATATTCATTGTTTCAAAAGGAATGATCTGCATATCTTTATTTACAATATGAACACAGGATTTTTTTATTGCACGAACATCAAAATTCTGCGCGTCAATAAATTGCATAATAATTACCCTGAAAAGATTGTCGTAGCTTAACTGGGGCGCATCTATCTCCGGCAGGCAGCACATAATTGATTTTAAATGTTCACCGGCTTTTTCCACAGAATTTCCTGTACTGAACATATTCAGCAAATGCATTTTCAGTTGCTCGTCCTGCTCATAAACAATGGTATTTTTTGAATTATCCAGTAAGTCATCGGGGTTTATCATCCGTGTTAACGGGAAAACCTGTCCGCCCAGTTTTAATGCATAAGCCATAACCAGGGCATCCGGATTACAGGGTACCGGGATCAGGTCGTGCTTATTAAAAATATTGGTTTGCTCCAGTATAGCCGACCTAACTTCAGTTAACGTGTACCTGTCTGTTGTGGGGTTAAAGTTCTCTAATCGGCCCGCCTGTTGTGTTGGTTGGAAAGTTACGCCGCGAACGCAAGGCTGTTGCAAAGCATATTCAATTATTTCACCAATCTCATCAGTATTCAGCCCTTTTTGAAGGGTAACAACAAGTGTAGTAGACAAATTATATTTGTTGAGATTTTCCAATGCCTTGCGCCTTACTTCACGCAAATCCTCACCACGCAATTGTTCCAGAGCTTCCTTTTTAAAAGAATCAAATTGAAGGTAAACTTCAAAGTCGGGCATGTAACCGGCCAGTTGTTTCACAAAGTTTTCGTCTTTGGCAATTCTTATGCCATTGGTATTAAGCATCAAATGTTTGATAGGTTTGGTTTTGGCGATATCAAGTATCTCAAAAAACTGGGGATGCACTGTCGGTTCCCCACCGCTGATCTGCACCACATCCGGCTGGCCTTCATTTTCAACAATTACATCCAGCATCTGCTCAATCTCAGTCAATGTCCGGTGCCTGCCGTAAGTAGGCGATGACATGGCGTAACAGGTAGGGCAGCTTAAGTTACAACGGTCGGTTACTTCAAGAACCGTTAGACATGAATGCTGTTCGTGGTCCTGGCATAAGCCGCAATCATAGGGGCAGCCATAGTGGGTTTTTGAGTTGAATTTTAAAGGCATCTCACTACGTTTGGCGTAATTGCGGCAGTTTTTATAGTATTCGATATCTGTCGCAATTAAAACTTTTTCAAATCCATGCTCCCTGCAAGTTTTCAGCATATAAACGTTGTCGTTCTCAAAAACTATTTTGGCGTCAACCCTTCTTAAACAGGTTGAACATATACTTAGCGTAAAATCGTAATAAATATACGGGCGTTCAGGCATGCGATTTAATTAGTTTAGATGGGTAAAGAAATACTTTATAATAATACAAAATACCCGCCAAACAAACCAATTGAATTACCGATAAACCAAAGCTGAAAAAGTAATCAGGTTTAATAAATTCATCCAGGAAGCGAAAAATAAGATAGCTTGAAAGAAAAATCCTAAACTTCGAGCCATCGGTAAACTCGTAATGCTGCTCCGTAATTTTTAAAATGATCCATAATGTAACCCAAAATATAATTTCATATAAATTGGTAGGATGTCTGCGGATACCGTCGCCGAAATTGATGGCCCATGGCAAATTTGAAGCGACTCCATAAGTACCATCGTCCAAACCGGCCAGAAAACAACCTATGCGACCGATGATCATAGCCAAAATTAAAGGATAAACCATCATGTCGCCCGAAGAGACGGTGACGCCGATCTTCTTTTTTGTGAGTTCTACCCCGATTAATCCGCCCAGCATCCCTCCTACAATGGTTTTGTTACCTATCAGAAAAATCAGGTTAAAGTGGGACGACAGATCAGGACGTTCAAAAATACCAACCAGGTGAGAACCGATCAATGCGCCAAAAGCTCCCCCGACAAATATGATCAGTCGGTTTTCGGAACTGATGGTGTCCTTAGTATGTTTTCGCAAATAAGCATAATAACGGTAACCCAAAACGTAAGCCAGCGTTTCGCAAATAAAGTGAACGGGAATGAATGATCTGCCTAAGGGAATATTAACCGGAAAATGCAAGTTGTTTTTTTCAGAAATATAGGAAGGTTTTATTGTAGATAAAAATCCGATCAACACGAAAAACAGGCACGATGCATTGCGTCGTTATAATTTCAATAGTTCCCGGTACAATTTTTCCGTTGGCAATCCTACCACATTGGTATAAGAGCCATTTATTCTTTCGATGCCGATTAAGCCGATACGTTCCTGTATGCCATAAGAGCCGGCCTTGTCCATCGGTTGGTATTTATTGACGTAGATTGTAATTTCGTCATCAGTAAGTTTCCCAAAAAACACTTCAGATACATCATAAAAAGTATGGTATTGATGTTTATACAACAAACAAACGCCGGTGATAACGCGGTGCATCCTGCCCGACAATAATTGCAGCATTTGTATAGCATGAGCCGGACTTTCGGGTTTGCCAAGTATTTGATCATCTATACAAACGATAGTATCAGCCGTCACTACGATCTCATTGGTTAACGTTTCATCAAAAGCCTCGGCTTTTTTCTTCGCAATATAAACTGCAATTTCTTCCGGACTTAACTCTGCGGGATACGATTCATCCACATCTTTTAAAACGATCCGGAATTCGAGATCCATTAGTTTTAACAGTTCTTGCCTGCGGGGGGATTTGGATGCGAGGATGATTGGAGGAAAGCTCATAGTTGGCGTAAAAAAGCCCATGGACCATAGTCGATGGACCATGACAGGAGTTACTAATGTTTGATATTTGTTAGATCATTACCGAAGTTGCCGTGGGCCATCGTCCATGGACTAAAAAACTTACCAGCTATACGCTTCTTCGTTCATCCATTTATCCTGTATCTTAAGCACCTTTTCGATCACGTCGCGTGCGCAGCCCTTACCTCCTGCCAACGGTGAAACGTACATGCTTACAGCCTTTATTTCTTCAACAGCATCCGCCGGGCAAACAGGCAGGCCCACCAGTTTCATGGCTTCCAGTTCGGGGATATCATCGCCCATGTATAAAACGTTTTCAGGACTTATATGCCGTTCTTCAAGGTAAATTTTGACTTTAACGATTTTGGTATGGGTTCCCATATAAACATCCTTTATACCAAGGCTATTTAAGCGGTAAAGCGCACTTTTTGAACGACTGCCGGAAACGGCGCAAACATTATAGCCACATTTTACCGCAAGCTGCAAAGCATAACCATCTTTAATATTAAATGAACGGCTTTGCTCGCCATTTTCAGAAACGAAAACGGAACCATCTGTAAGCACCCCGTCAACATCAAAAATGAAGGTAGTTATATCTTTAAGTTTGTTTAGAAACGATTCCACTGATTATAGTTATGATTACTCTGATTTTTGAATAGTGATTTAACCGATTACTGCAAACTGCCAGCTTAAAACTGCAAACTTTTCTACTGGTTATCACGCCACTCATATACCCAGGCAGATTGGATCTGTTCAAGATGGCCTTCGTTTGATTCTTCGCGTGTACCTGCAAAATTCGGCAAAGTAAGTACCCACTCTAACAAATCGGTGAAACGGATTCGGTATATTTTCGACTCATCAAAATCATCGCCAAATTTTTCATAAAGTTCAATGGCGATATCTTCATGATCTTTCCAGTAGATGGGTAAGCTAAATTTATTGTCTGTCATTTTATCTTTTTATAATCGGTGCAATCCTAATTAATGGCCTAAAAACTGGGACTGATTAGGTAATGTTACTTCAATATCGCCATCTATTATAAGGCACTGGCAACCCAATCTTGAATTTATCCGCGGATTAACCGCCCTGTCGATAAAATCTTCTTCCTTATCAGAAATTTCCTGGATATTATTCATCCCTTTATTTACGTAAACCTGGCAGGTACTGCATCCGCAAACGCCTCCGCAATTATGCTGTAGTTCTATGCCATTTTCGAGACAAACATCCAATACAGACTCTCCTTCGGCAATGGGCAGTTCAACAGATTCGAGCCCCTTTTCCTCAAAGTTGATCTTAACTTTAAAAATATTCATTTCAGCAAAAGTAACAAAATTACTTACGCCCGTGTTTAGCATTATCCCTTTTTGATAATACCCTGACTTAACAGCTTATATATATCTTTTAAAGCAGGTTCGCTATCCAGCATTTTTAAATGTGCCGCCATGGTTTCCTCGTCGTTACGTACGGCAGGACCGGTTTGTGCTTCATTTGGAAGATAATTTTGAACTTTTTGAGCAGTTTCAAAAATCAGCGGCCGCATTAAATCAAAGTCTAGTTTGTGTTCTGCCAAAAGATGCTCCGCAACCCCATATAAATAGTTGGGGAAATTACACGCAAAAACGGCAGCCAAATGGAGTATTTTACGCTGATCGGAGTTTACCCTGTAAACCTTATTGCTTACGGTTTGAGCAAGTTGCTCCAATTCAAAAGTAATCGTATCATCCGCACCTTCAACGCAAACCGGAACGGTAAAAAAGTCAACCTCTTTAGTTTTGCTGAAAGTTTGCAGCGGATAAAAAACCCCTGCTGTTGGTATATAAATTGATAGCACCTGCAAATCAGTTGCGCCCGACGTATGTACAGTTAGCTTTTGATGCGGGGCAAGCGCTTGCGCAATGGATGGGATAGCGTCGTCTTTTACAGAGATCAGAAACAGGTCGGTTTCCCGGTTTATGAGCCCTAAATCGTCGATGGCTTCGGCGCTTACATGATAAGCCAATAATGCGGCGTTATGGATATTCCTGCTATAAACCTGCACTATACGATGCCCGGCA
This sequence comes from uncultured Mucilaginibacter sp., assembly GCA_964657275.1. GTDB lineage: Bacteria > Bacteroidota > Bacteroidia > Sphingobacteriales > Sphingobacteriaceae > Mucilaginibacter. The sequence continues at coordinate 9,317 of CAZZUU010000044.1, forward strand.
TTTTTAAACGCCGCTGCCAGGTGTGTGGCCACATTTCCGGAACCAATTATAGTGATGCGCATTATCTTTAATTATTGATCTATACTTTTAGCCGAATATTTCCCTTATTTTTATTACCTAAGATATTAAGCTAACCTTATTATTCAAATGGCGAAAATAATCAAAGTCGTCTTTATTACAATTATAGTCTTAGTTGTTAGCAATCAATTTCTTTTTGCAAAAAAGTATCTCGACGTATGCCCGGAAAAGACAATAAAGGCAAAATTTCATTTTATCATTTAAAGAGTTGTGACACCGTAAAAGCAATCAATAACAAGGCTGAAATTCAAAAAGAATTGAAATTGGTAAATTATTACAGAAAGCAGCAAAAAAAGTGGGCTGAAGCTGTAAAACATCATAAAGCTACGGATGACGACTGTGTTTTCGTCAAAAAACATTCAGTCGCCGAACGTTTAAAACATTATCCTTTTTACAAAGCCGCAAAAATTTATGCTGTTTCATATGATTGTTGTGAACGGAATGCGGACGTGGTGGCTATTGATGATACAGTATCCCATAAAAAATCTGATACGATATTTGAAGCGGGGTTGAATATAAAAAATGGAAAATTAAATTATACTTCATTAAAGGAAATAAAAAGATTGAAAAATGGGCAGATCAACCAACTTACAAATATCATTTTTAACACAAAAAGTCGTAAGCCGTCACTAATAGCCGACCCGGGCCATGCCTGCTTTAACCCTAGAAATGCTATAATATTTTACGATCAAAACGGAAAAATATTCGATTATTTAGAAGTTTGTTTTGAATGCACCAGATACTACTCTTTATCAGAAAAAATGACGATTGGCACATATTGCGCCCAAAAGTACGAACTGTTAAGAAAAATTTTTCTTGACTTAGGCATTAAGTATGGTACGATAGATCAATAACTTCGTTAATGATACTAAACCGTCTTCAGCTCTTTGTTCCTTCTGAATATCGAAAGTAAAAAGCCGATCACCATAATTATCGTCCCCGACCAGAGGAAGTTGATATACGGGAAATCAAGGGCGCGCATAACTATCCAGGCGCGTTTGCTTTGCGGCTGTTGATATACGGTTATCTCTACCTGGTGCTTTTCTGGAAGTATTTTTGTGAAACGTAGTTTTAAGCCTGCATCTTCTACCTTACGTGCAAAGTCAAACACATTTTTGTCTTTTATCATATAAACAGGTTCCGCATCATAGGTTTTGTCTCGGGAAACCACCTGCAATTTGGCCCCTACAGCAATATCATTGCTGTTAAGCGGTATATTTTGCACTTGTGCTTCGCGGTTTAACGATTTTAAGATCATATACCCATCCCTGAAACGGATGGTATCGCCTATTGAAACGTCGTGAACTACAGGCTCGTCGTAATTTTTATCGTCATTTTCCTCGCCATGCGCTGCATCACCCTGTTCTGCGGGCTTTGCCTGTGTAGGCGGTAAGGCCGTTATATGGGTATATAGGTCGTGTAATAAGTAATGTTTGGTATCCGGCGACGGCGTTAGGCCCATTTGCTGACTGATCTGCACGTTTGGCTTTAATGTAAAGTCTTCGGTAACTTTACCGTTGGCGTCCATTCGCTTATAATTAACCTTATAATAATGGTTAGGTTCAGATACTGAATCGCCGATGTAAGTCACCACATAATCGCCCATTTTAACGGGTTCATTTTTATAGATCATGATGTTTTCTTTGGCGTCGCCAGCAGCCTTATCAAACCCCGATATATTGATAACGCCTGATTCGTTTTTGGAAACCACTTTTCGCGTTCCTGCGGCTATCAATGCCCCTACCAGCATCAACGCAAAACCTATATGTGCAACAGCCGATCCGGCCAATTTAAATTTGCCTTTCAACGCATCAGCCAGCACCTTTCCGTTTGCCAGGATAGAATAAACCGAGCCAAACATCACCACCAGGAATACGAAATGCAATTTATATAACCCGCTTACATAAACTATTAGAGCGGTAATTAAAGCAGCAAAAACAAAATAGAGCAACGTAGTAATAAAAAAGCGGGTAATATCTGTTTTCTTATATTTTAAGAATTGGGTGAAACCGGTCAACACAGTGATAACCATCGCAAATGATGCCTGGATGATATTATAGTGGCCCACCAAATCGGTAGGCGGCGCCATCTTGGTTCCAAAAATTGCGTTCCAAACCGGTATCGAGGTAACTAAAATGAGGTGGAAACATGACAGCGCCAAAAATATAGCACCAACAAACATCCAAAATTCGCGCGAGTAAGTTTCTTCGTCCTTTTTTGTGATAGGGAGCTCTTTGTACCTGATGACCAGAAAAAATACCGATATAGCTAAAAATACAAGTATGTAGGAGACCAAATGCCAAAACATTCCGAGGTCGGTAAATGAATGCACTGATGTATCGCCAAGTATGCCGCTCCGTGCAAGAAAAGACGAATACAGCACCATTACAAAGCTCAACAAGATCAAAAAGATGCCGGTAAAATAAGAATGCCCTGTGTTTTTAAAAACGATTAAAACATGTAAACCCGCAACGAGTGTTAGCCAGGGGAAAATGGAAGCATTTTCTACAGGGTCCCATGCCCAGAAACCGCCAAAACTTAATGATTCATAGGCCCAAAGCGAACCCATAATAACACCGGTTCCTAATATCATACCGCCGAACAGCGCGTAGGAAATTGCAGGCTTTACCCATTCGGTGTAACGCTTTTGCCAAAGTCCTGCGATAGCATAAGCAAAGGGTACAACCACTGATGCCAGCCCCAAAAACAAAGTTGGAGGATGTATTACCATCCAATAATTTTGGAGCAAAGGGTTCATCCCTTGTCCGTCTTTTATAAACGATAAATAATCAGGGTTTGAAAATATTGGGGCTTCGATAGCGTTTCGTAACAGCAAAAATGGGGAGCTACCTATCCGTGCTCCGAAAATCTGCACGCCTAAGATCATAGATGCAAGGAAAACCTGTGAGAGTGAAATCACCGTCATCACCGGCTGTTCCCATGATTTGGCTTTCCAAATTAATATGTTACCTAAAACGGCCTGCCAGAACATCCAAAGCAAAAAACCGCCCTCCTGCCCATTCCAAAACCCCGATACAATATAATATACCGGTAATGAACGCGAAGTGTACGACCACGCATAATGGTATTCAAAATAATGGTTGTATATCACATAAAACAGGCACGAACATACACCCGCTATAGAAATGGTATTCAGCCAAAAGGCTATACGGCCTATTTTGAGCCAGGAGTTATCCAGCTTATTGGTATTGGTCGTGGCAAAATAGTAGCTTGCGGCTGACAGTAAAGCGGCACCAAAAGAAAGAATTACAAAAGTTTGACCTATATGGCCGGGTAAAAGGTGTTCGCCTTTAAAAACTGTATCCATTAATTGCTATATATTAACGGTTTTGGCTTTCACCTCTGTCGTAATTTTATCCTGGGTATATTTGGAAGGACATTTCATCAGGATATCCGATGCGTGGAACTCATTGCCTATCATTTGGCCGGTAAGTACTATACTCTCTGATTTTTCAAAATCCTGCGGTTTAGTGCCCGTAAACACCACTTTGCATTCCTGGCCCTTATCATCCTTTACAAAAAAAGAAAAGTAGTTGGCATCCTTTGCAGCATCGTAATATAGTTCCTTTTGCTTATCCAAATGCCCCACAATATGTAATTGACTTGTGGTTTTACGTGCATCATTAAATGAGCCATAAGTACTTGTGCTTGAGTACGTACAAATAATAACGGCTATCGCGATAGCGATAACAATCAGGCCAAATATTGCGCTTTTTTTCATTAATGGTTTATTCTGTATTCCGGAATGCAAAAATACAAAACGTAAAGGTAATAATGTTTATTACAAGGGATATATATTATTTAGAATCTATCTTAATAAAGTAATCGACGATGCCTTCGTAAACGTTGTTTGATAGTAAGTATCGGTACCCGCAAGCACCCAGTAATAAGTGCCTGGCGGCAAATTTTGCCCGTTAAAGGTTCCATCCCAATACTCATCCTGTGATTTTGCCATAAATACCAACTGGCCATAACGATTATAAATTTTTACGTTACTAAATCCTGCAATGCCCGTTAATGATACCATAAAATGATCGTTTATACCGTCGTTATTAGGCGTAAATACATTTGGAATAGTAATTTTTATACTATCAT
>CAZZUU010000044.1:13520-16100 GCA_964657275.1 uncultured Mucilaginibacter sp.
CGTACGGCGGAGGAGGATGTATAGTTACATTCACAGGGAATATGCTTTGACAGCCGGTTGTGTCAGTTGCCTTTATGTAATACGTTCCACCGTATTTAACGGCCGTGTAATCATTTACCGGAATGGTACCTTCGGCATTACTATAATACTGGTATCTCAGCAATTTTTGCGGCGTGAATGTTTTGGTGAGATCCACCGTAACGGGAAATACTACGGCCGGAGGGTCGGTAATTTTAACAACTGGGTTGCTAATATCCACATATACCGGTAAAATACTCATGCATCCTTCCGTATTAATGCCTTGTATATAGTATACTCCCGGCTTAGTAACTGATTGGGGATTATATAAATAGCTCGTCCCCAATGAATCTCTGAAGTAACTCAATGTCATACCCGGACTGCTGCCTGCAGTTATCTTCGCAGCTGTAAGGTCGACCCCAGTGCCCACGCATCCATGTACAGTATCCCTAACGCTTAAGTTAAAGCCTGCATCTATTTTATTAATGACCGTGTATAAGGTATCGGCACAGCCTACACCAAAATAAGGTTGAACTTCAACAGCGTAGGTAGTATTATTAGGAGGGGCCGGAGATATGGTTAAACTTTGACCGGAACCGATCTTTTTTGAAAGGGTGGCGTCATACCAATTATAATTGGCAAAACCGTTAGGCGCAAATAGCGTAACTGATTTTTGCGTTGCACAATAGGCGTTCCCTGTGATGGCAGCCCCATAATCTTCATTAACATCCAGGTAAGCATACCCGAAATGCCCGCCTAACGTACAATCATTGGTAGTAAACTCCAAACGCATAGTTTTTCCGGAATAATGCCGAAGGTCAATAGTCGCAGTCGACCAATCCTTGCAATAAACGGAGATCGTTTGTGATTGTCCGCTTGACGGGCCCGACGGGCCGGTGGTGGTTCCTACGACTGGGGACAGGTTAAACCCCGGCAAATTAGATGAGGCTACAAAATTAAATGATGGGCAATCGATATATTTGCCATCAGTGATATCGTAAACTTGCGCGGTAAATTTTGGCTGCTGAAAGGCGCTATGAGGTGGATTTTCTAATACAACCGCATAATTGAATATAATGCTGTACTGACTACCCTGAGGAACTGTAAAAGTGTAAGTAACGCGTTCGGCCTGGGCCCCTGTTTGATCGTTTCCTAATCTTATTGAATAATTACTACCATTTGGACAAAGCACTGGAAACAAGCCATACTGATCCACTATACCGGTACTTTGTTTGCCGATTATAGTATGCCTGTTGTACGTTGGGGGGGATGGAACAACGGTGATAACGCCTAAAGAATCGATATCACCTATATAGCATTGCCAATTCCCAAATGTGCCGTTCTCGAAACCTATGTTTGGTGTCGGGGTTTGCGCCAGGGACTTAAGGCTAAACAGTAAAAGAACAATTAACAGTTTTTTTAACACCTTCTTCACAATTACCGGGTTTAAAAATAACAACTTTAATCTGTTAATTGCAAGTGGGTTATAATTTTGTTACGGCCATATCCCCAGATTTTGATAGGATACGGCAATTTTATTTATGGCGCCTACAAAAGCGGCGGTCCGCAGTGTATCTATTTTTTCGGTGGTTTTAAAGGTTTCCCTGATCTCGTGATACGACCGGATCATGGTATCCTCTAAACCTGAGTTTACCAATTCAAGCTCGGAAGCACCTTTAACAATGGTTGAGCGCTGTAACGGCGTTAAGGCCACACCGGTGATCCCTTCAACCATATTTACCAGGTTGGTATTAGCGGTTTCTTCAAAACGCCTGTTCATACGCCCAAAAGCCACATGTGATAAATTTTTAAGCCACTCAAAGTATGACACAGTTACACCACCCGCGTTGGCATACATATCAGGAATAATTATGCCACCCTTTTGGTAAAAAATTGCTTCTGCTTCTGGCGACGTAGGCCCATTAGCACCTTCGGCAATAATCTTTGCTTTGATATTTTTTACATTTAACGCTGTAATCTGGTTTTCAAGTGCAGCCGGAACCAATATATCGCAAGGTTGCTCTAAGCCCTCCATCGAATTTTTAAATTCCTGTTTGGCTCCGGGATATCCTAAAATAGTCCCGGCAGATTTCCTGTGTTGAAACACCGCTTCAACATCAAGCCCATCCGGATTATAAATGGCGCCTTCAAATTCGCACAAGCCAACTATCAATGCGCCAAATTCAGCAAGAAATTTAGCAGTATGATACCCTACATTCCCCAGTCCCTGCACAATTATTTTTTTACCGGAAATACCAGGCAACAGGCCCAGTTTTTGCATATCCTCGCCAACGCTTACGCATTCGCGAATAGCTATTGCAACGCCCCTGCCGGTAGCCTCCTTACGTCCTGCTATACCTTGCAATGCTATTGGTTTACCGGTTACACAACCCATAGCATCTAACTGCCCGGGGTTCATTGTGGCATACGTATCAGCTATCCAACTCATTTCACGCTCACCTGATCCATAATCGGGTGCAGGCACATCGATGCTGGGGCCGATGAAGTTCTTTTTGGCCAGTTCAACAGTATACCTACGGGTAATATTCTCCAGTTCGGTTA
>CAZZUU010000045.1:0-15850 GCA_964657275.1 uncultured Mucilaginibacter sp.
TTCTGAAGAGTGCCGCCCGTTTTCTTTTAGTTATATTTCTATTCCGAGCAACCGCGATTCAGCGGTTGAAAGCTCCCCGAGCCAATCCTTCCATATTTTCGAGGTCTGACAGGCAGAATCTCTAAAAAGGGTTTGATAGTACCCGATACCTTCCTGCAGTTGTGACTTGAATTTGAGCAATTGTTTTCTTTTTTTATCGCTCAGTTCCCTCAGTTGAGATTGCATATCCTGCTGTAAATATTCGATATAAAGATTCAGTTCTTTGATAAACATATGCGGCCGCCTGATTTTTTCCAGCAGATCCGATGATCCATAAATATGGCACACCATTTCTTCCAGCGAGTAGCTTCTTGAAAAGTAAGCCAAATTTGGACCCGGGCAGATCGCTACCGCCTTATTTTCGCGCGGTTTGAGCATATCATTTTTGATGTAGGTAGATGCGCAAAGGCCTTCGCAAAGGCATATCTTTTCCACAATGTTCTGATAGGCTTGTTCATATTCATCTGCCGGAAAGCCGGCAACTGCCAGTTGCTTCAACTTCAGATTCTGGTATTCACGGGAGGCTGTGCAAATTGGCTTTTCGGTAAATTCAGTATTCGTGCAAAGATATTTTTTGGTGCATGGACTCCCGGGACGGTTATTTTCCAAACGTTTTAACCGGAGTGTTTCCGCGCTGCTCCTTTTGAAATTATTAAACAATATGCCTAAAGGCGATGCGCTGCTCACGTAATAATCATCCTCTGCGGCGTGTTCCAACTGCTGTAAAGTTTCCTTATCTACATTGGTCACTTCAGGCACCAGCAAAAACGGACTGCCCCAGCCGGTAGCATCCACCTGGTAGTGGCTAAGAAGGAATTCGTTTTCCCGGGCTGTCCCAATGCCGCCCTGTACTGATAGTTTTTGAATGGGCGGAAACTGACAGGAAAGCCCTTTATCAATCAAGGCCTGTGTATAACCGGCAAATAGCTCTGCAACCATCTCCTGTCGTTTTTGCTTAAATTCTTCCAGTATTGGGCCCAATAAAAATCCCTCGGTAGCAAAAGCATGCCCGCCGCAGTTTAAACCGGATTCAATCCGGAATTCGGAAACCCATATCCCTTTTTTGGCTAAGAACTTTGCCTGAATAAAAGCGGAACGAAAGTCGCTCACCTTCAGAATAATCTTTTTAATGATCCTGCCGTTTTCATTGGGAAAAAAATCAGGAAACGACTCCAGGTAGCTGTACAGGCGCGGGTTCAACCCGGCAGACATGATCACCGACGACTGCAGGGAACTCCTCGCGAAGCCCCGAAGGGCGGCCAGTGCATCCGTGTTCAAGTCGCCGCTGGGCTCCCCGGCTGCGTTATAATTCATCTTGTCGACTTTTGACATGATATTCACATCGATCGCACCTATGGTCATTTCACTTTTTAGCAATTGCTGAAAATAGGTCTTTTGACTTCCTTCCGGAAATTCCTGCATTAGCTCATAGCCCTGGCGTAAACGGCTGGTTTCCGGCATTAGCTCGAAGTAACGGCAAAGGTCATTACCCTCCTCAAAGGGCAGTGATTGCAACGTGTTGAACTGTTGTTTCACCAGCTTATCCACCAGGTCAAGATAACCGGTGATCCGGCGTGCCCGGGCGTCCTCTGCGGTTTTTAAAATCGGGACAAAGTCTTCGGTGTTAAGCTGGCTGTGGTATTGGCGCATCCTTTCAATCAGGTCATCATCAACAATAGACAGGGTGGACGCGATACCGTACCGGGCGACTTTTAAAGGTGTATCAATGGAATAACCTAAACCCAATACGGGGATATGAAATGTATGGCTCATAATATTTTATAAATTATTTATCGGTTATGTATTACTTTATGATGAGTTGCTGGGTCGCTTGCAAACGGTTTTCTGTTTCAACAGCTCTTGGGAAAAGAATATTGTTTTCCAGGTGCAGGTGTAAAAGGGCATCTTGTTCATAATCCGCCAGTAGTTTATATAGAATGGGGCAGGTGCTGCTCGCATACTGCGGTGGGGCGTAATTATTGGTCAGGTTCCTGATCTGCTGCAATGCGGCAACTACTTGTCCGCCTTCAGTTTTTATCGCAGCCAAAGGCACGGTTAAAGAGCCAAATTTTGCCTGTTTCAAACGGGTTCCCGTAACAGATGCCTCATGCAGATTAATAATATATGGGAATAGTGCTTTTTCTTCCCGCAAACCCTTTTCTTCCAGTTTTATGCCCGTACCTTCAAAAAGGTCTGCAACATCCCGGATCCCCGGATGTCGGTCACGGTTAGAATCAGCTACCTTGAAGGCAAGCTGAGTCACAAAACGAGTTTGGGTATAAACAAACTGGTGGTGCAGCTGAATGATATATTTGGCGAGGAAAGCGATGTTCCATCCCGGGAAATCCATGTCCCTTTGGGGTAACAACTGGTCCAGTTGCTGCCATTCCTGCAAAACTCTTTCGAGCTCATTATCCTTGTTTAGGAATACCTCGCCAAGTGTGCGGTTTCCGCCGCAACTGTAATCTACACCCAGTTTATTCAATACAAGGGATTTACGATAATCCCCCGAAACAATACTTCCGAGCGTTTGGTCCTTGTTTTTTTCCTTTTCAATTATCATCGTTTACTTATTCCATTGAACCGCTTTGCAACGGTTCACCCGCCGGGATTATGCGCTAATTGCTGTCAGTTTAGCATTTAGGGAGATTTTCCAATTTCGTTCGCCAGCAAAGCTATCTCTCGGCAATGCTTAAATAAATGACGAAAGTCATAATCCGGCGTTATTCGTATCATTTTATAACCTCAGCACATGCAACAATTTTGTAATGATAATTTCAATCGTTAAATCAATCCACTGAACTACTATTTAAAACAATTCATCAAGCGTACAGGATATTGATCGGGATAATATTCATATTAGCTTTTGCGGACTGTAAACGGCAAGCGAAGCACCACCCTGTGCGGAAGGATATTATTGAAACAAAAGCCAGAACGATTTGGCGGATTTCAGGAACCATACCATCGGCTTCGTATTTCAGTTTCATTTTCTGCTACCTGAATTTACGGCGCTTGAAAATGTGATGTTGCCCGCCTTAAAATTAGGGCGCCTTTCCAAAACGGAAATAAAATCCTACGCTATGGAAAAACTCGCCCAACTACAAATGGATAAATTCGCGCATCATCTCTCGGGTAAACTTTCAGTTGGGCAGCAGCAAAGAGTAGCCATCGCGCGCCTTGATCAATGCCCCATTGATCATCATGGCAGATGAGCCGACCGGTAATTTGGACAGCGGCAACACTTAAATTTGTTTTCGATATATTTAGTGAACCGGCCCATCAAAAGAACATTGCTGTGCTAACCGTAACCCATGACCTGGATTTTGCCAAACCTGCAAACAGGTTCATCGAGATGAAAGATGGCCGGATTATCTGAAACAGGCCGGTAAAAAGTGACCGCAATCACATTTTTTCATACCGTAGGTCATTCCGCGCATCGTTTCAATCCATCATTTTTGAGACATTAATTTCAAAAAGATGCGGGAAACCCTTACGCCAGTTAAATCCATCTGTTATCACTGCGGCGAAGAGTGCCGCAGCGTCAATTTCCAGACTGATCAAAAACAGTTTTGCTGCCAGGGTTGCCAGAGTGTGTATACGATATTGTCGGATGCCGGATTATGCAGTTATTATAATTACAACGATCATCCGGGGAATACCCGCAGTCGGTCGGATAAACGGTTTGACTACCTGAGCGACCCGGCAATAAAAGCAGAATTGCTGGATTACGCCGACGAGCGGCTGGCCATCATCACACTGTATATTCCTCAGATCCACTGCAGTTCATGTTTATGGCTATTGGAACAATTAAACCGGTTCAATCCGGCCATTCATTATTCCAGAGTGGATTTCCTGAAGAAACAGTTGATCGTCCGCTTCGATCCCCAAAATTTCAGTCTGCAGCAATTGGTTGAGTTATTGAATGACGTGGGCTATGAACCACTGATCAGCCTGCAGGATATTATCAAGGATCAGCATAAAACGCGCAAAAGTAACCTGGTGCAAAAAATTGCTTTGGCAGGCTTTTGCTTCGGCAATGTTATGTTGCTTAGTTTCCCTGAATATTTCGGGCTGTCGGACTATGAGCATACCTTCCGGCATTTTTTTGGCTATCTGAACCTCCTGTTCACGCTTCCGGTAGTATTCTTTAGCGGCTTTGGTTACTTTATATCCGCGTGGCACAACTTAAAAAACAAAGTATTAAATATCGATTTCCCGCTGGCCCTGGGTATAGCAGTGTTATTTATTCGTACCGTTACCGAAATTCTTACCGGTACAGGTACTGGTTTTGCGGACACACTTTGCGGCCTTGTTTTTTTTCTGCTGATCGGAAAGTTCGTTCAGCAAAAAACTTATCACCATATTTCTTTTGAGCGGGATTACCGGTCTTTTTTTCCGGTAGCTGTTCAGGTTGTAGTGGATGGAAAAGAAAAGCCAGTACCCCTGGCTAATCTGGTTACAGGTCATCGCATGGTGATCCGTCATAATGAAATCATTCCTGCTGATGCCATCCTGCTCAAAGGGCAGGCCCTGATTGATTTTAGTTTTGTTACCGGCGAGGCCGTTCCGGTCAATAAAATATTGGGCGAGATTATTTATGCCGGTGGCAGACAAACAGGTGAAGCGATAGAAATGGAAGTTATCAAGCCCGTTTCCCAAAGCTATCTTACCCAACTATGGAATAATGAAGCCTTCACCCGAAAACAGGATAACCGGATGAAAACTTTCAACGGGAAAGTGAGCAAATATTTTACCATCGTGCTGCTAACCATTGCGTTTGGTGCGTTTCTGGCCTGGGTGCCGTTTAACCTGAAGACTGGTATAGATGCCTTCACTTCGGTTCTGATAGTCGCCTGCCCATGCGCGCTGGCCTTAAGTACGCCCTTTACGATGTCTGCCGCCTTAAGCATATTTGACCGTAATCTCTTTTATCTAAAAAATACCGCAGTCGTCGAGCAAATGGCCCGTATCAATACTTTGGTTATGGATAAAACGGGCACCATCACAACCGGTAACAGCAAACGGATCGACCTTGCGGGAGAATTAACGGGCGAACAGCGGCAACTGATTTATAGCGCCTGTGCGAATTCCATTCACCCCTTAAGCCGGATGATCTGCCAATATTTTGGCGATCTGGAAAAACTACCTGTTTCAAACTATAAAGAAACCGCCGGAGAGGGAATCATTACTACGATCAGTGGCCACAGGCTGCGAATCGGCAGCGGTAACCTCGTTTTCGGCTATTTTACAGAAGCAAAACTAATGACCCGCGTCCACCTGATGATCGATGGGCTTTACCTTGGTTATTTCGGATTTTATCATGAGTACAGGGAAGGCATGAAAAAAATAGCTGAGCTGCCCCCCTCTTATTCTCTTTACCTTTTATCCGGGGACCAGGATCACGAGCGCTTGGAACTGATCCGGTATTTTCACGCAAACGATCACCTATTCTTTAATCAATCACCACAGGAAAAGCTTGACCGTATCAAAAGCTTGCAGCAGCAGGGAATGGCCGTTATGATGCTTGGCGATGGGCTTAATGACTCCGGCGCTCTACAGCAAAGTGATTTGGGCGTAGCGGTAACCGATAACGTCAATAATTTTTCGCCAGGCAGTGATGCGATACTGGATGGAAAATCCTTTCACAAGCTGCCCGCATTCCTGCGTTTTTCGAAGGATACTGTAACTATTATTCACCTCTCTTTCCTGATCTCCCTCACTTATAATTTCATCGGGCTAAGTTATGCAGTAACAGGCTGCCTATCGCCATTGGTAGCGGCGGTACTGATGCCGGTTAGCACAGTGACCATTATTTCATTTACCACCCTGGCAACACATTTTACTGCAAAAAGGAGAAAACTTATATGAGCATCATCTATTTCCTGATCGGCTGCAGTTTCCTGCTTGCACTGATCTTTCTGGCCGCATTTTTCTGGGCGCAGCGGAGCGGCCAGAACGATGACCTGCACACCCCTGCAATGCGTATCCTGCTGGACGATGACGAACAGAAGGATGATAAAAAATGATCTCAATCACTTTTAAATCCTACTGTCATCATTCTGTCATCCCTATACCCTCAATATTTTTACAACGATCAACACAGAACAATTTATGGAGCCTGAAAAATTTTATTATGACAACAAAATCGTCCGGAATTTCGGCATAGCTACCGTTATATGGGGTATCGCCGGAATGAGTATAGGTCTTCTGATAGCTATTCAATTGTATTACCCGGGCGCAAATATGCATAACCAGTATACCACATTTGGCAGGATAAGGCCACTGCACACAAACGCGGTAATTTTTGCATTTGTTGGTAATGCCATTTTTATGGGAGTATATTATTCGCTGCAACGACTGTTGAAGGCCCGCATGTATAGCGACACTTTAAGCGCCATACATTTCTGGGGTTGGCAACTCATTATCGTTAGCGCACTAATCACGCTGCCGTTGGGTTTTACAACCTCTCATGAATATGCAGAACTGGAATGGCCCATTGATATTGCCATCACCATAATCTGGGTTGTTTTCGGCTGGAACATGTTCGGTACAATATTCAAACGCAGGGAACGGCACCTTTATGTAGCTATCTGGTTTTATATCGCAACGTTCGTCACTATCGCCGTCTTGCACATTGTAAATTCGGTTGAAATACCAGTTACATTTTGGAAAAGTTATATGGTTTATGCAGGCGTACAGGACGCCCTGGTACAATGGTGGTACGGCCATAACGCGGTCGCCTTCTTTTTAACCACCCCCTACCTGGGCATGATGTATTATTTTTTGCCGAAGATGGCAAACCGGCCTATTTATTCCTATAAGCTAAGCATACTCCATTTTTGGGCGCTGATATTCCTTTACATTTGGGCAGGCCCTCACCACCTGCTCTACAGCACGTTACCAGGCTGGGCACAATCTTTAGGCGTTGCCTTTTCTGTGATGCTGATAGCACCAAGCTGGGGCGGGATGATTAATGGTTTATTAACGCTAAGAGGCGCCTGGGATAAAGTACGGGACGACGTAGTGCTTAAATTTATGGTGGTAGGTTTAACCGCCTATGGCATGGCAACCTTTGAAGGCCCTATGCTATCGTTAAAACAGGTAAACGCTATCGCACACTTTAGCGATTGGATCATTGCACACGTACACGTTGGCGCTTTAGGCTGGAACGGGTTTTTAACCTTCGCTATATTATACTGGCTTATACCCCGAATTTACAAAACAGAATTATATTCTAAAAAGCTGGCATCGTTCCACTTTTGGATAGGTACGTTAGGCATCCTGTTTTATGTAATTCCATTGTATTGGGCTGGTTTTACACAGGGATTAATGCTTAAAGAGTTTACACCTGAAGGGGTTTTAAAGTATAACTTTTTGGAAACCGTATTAAGGATAATACCAATGTGGGTCACTCGCTCATTAGGCGGAGGCATGTACTTAACTGGCGTAATCGTAATGGCCTATAACCTTACCCGTACAGCTTTACAAGGAAGGCTTTTAGCGGACGAGCCTGCACAGGCGATGGCGCTTGAACCGGTAAGTACCATGGTAAGGGAAAACGCCTGGCACCGCAGGCTGGAGCGCCGACCTATCCAGTTCATGATCGCCGCGCTGCTCGTTATACTAATCGGGTCGTTTGTCGAGCTGATGCCCACACTTACCATTGCTTCTAATATACCAACTATTGCAAGTGTGAAACCATACACGCCATTGGAACTACAGGGCCGTGATCTGTATATCAGGGAAGGGTGCTCCAATTGCCATTCGCAAACGGTGAGGCCTTTCCGATCAGAAACCGAACGCTATGGCGAATACAGTAAAGCCGGGGAATTTGTTTATGACCATCCTTTTTTATGGGGTTCTGAACGAAAAGGACCCGATCTTGCCCGCATAGGCGGAAAATATCCCAACGCCTGGCACTACAATCATTTGATGGACCCGCGTCTGATGTCGCCGGGAAGTATAATGCCTGATTATGATTGGCTAATCACCCAGGACCTGGATACCACTACTACCGTTGCTAAAATAAGGGCGATGCGAAGAATTGGCGTGCCGTATCCCTTGGGTTACGAAAACATTGCCAATCATGATCTTGAAGAACAAGCCAACGCTATTGCCGCTGATCTTGGTACCCAGCATATCAAAGTTTCCGGCAGAAAAGAAATAATTGCCATTACAGCCTATCTGCAACGATTAGGGATGGATATTAAAGCTAACAAATCAGCCTCTAAATAATAAAAATCATGTTTGATCAATTTGTCAAAGACGTTTCGGGAAAGCAGATGTATCTGATATTCTCGCTGTGGATATTCCTGGTATTTTTTGTAGTCGTATCCATCCTCCTTTACATCACTAAAAAACAACATGTGGATCGCATGAGCGACCTGCCTTTAGATGACGGAACAGAAGATTCAACTCAATCGTTACAATTATGAAATTTTTACGTGTACTATTAGTATTCGGCCTGAGCATAGGGGTTCAACCGGTTAGGGCTGACGTCGACGACCACAGTTTGCTACCTCCAAGCATGGAGAACTATATTGGCTATGGGATAATTTTAGCTTTTTTGGTCCTGGTGGTGGTAGTGCTATTGGTGCTGTTGCGAACATTTAAGGTTCTTACGCGGATAATATTGAAATCCGGGGGTTATACCCCAGCACAGATAGAAGCGGAGATGAATCCGGTAAAAGAAAAAAAAGAGAAAAAACCCAACGGAGAGGTTTGGAATAAATTACTAGACCTGCGGCCCCTGGCGGAAGAAAAGGATATTTTAATTGCTCATGACTACGACGGCATACAAGAATTGGATAATCCCATCCCTTCCTGGTTTATGTACCTGTTTTACATCACGATTGTATTTGCGGTTGGTTATTTGTTGAATTACCATGTTTTCCATACCGGTCAATTACAGTACGACGAATATAAAACAGAAATGGCCCAGGCGGATATCGCCAAAAAGCTTTACCTGAGCAAGGCAGCTAATCAAGTCGATGAAAATACAGTGAAATTAGTCAATGATCCGGCCGTAATTGCAGCCGGGCAAGCTATTTTTAAGCAAAACTGTGTTGCTTGTCATGGTGATCATGCACAAGGGGTGGTTGGTCCGAATTTAACAGATGACTACTGGTTGCATGGAAATAAGATCAGCGACCTTTTTAAAACGGTTAAATATGGTGTGCTTGCCAAAGGAATGCCTACCTGGGAGAAAGTATTGTCTCCAAAACAAATCTCCGATGTAGTGAATTATGTAAAATCCCTGCATGGTTCAAATCCTGTAAATCCCAAAGCGCCGCAAGGGGATAAAATTATTGATGGGGATACGGCTCCTGCAAAGAAAGAATTAACCGTATTGATCCCCAAAAAATAAAATGGAAGCAATACTGGCTGCTAAAGACTCCGGGATCCGGAAATGGATGTATCCATCTGTTCGGAAAGGGAAATATTATCAATGGCGCAGCTGGCTGAGTTATATATATCTAATCGTTTTTTTTTCAGGCCCCTTAATCCGGATCGGCGGTCAGCCTTTGCTGATGCTTAATTTTATGGACCGGCAGTTCGTTTTGCTGGGACAAGTATTCTGGCCACAGGATATTTTTATATTCATGATCGCCTCATTGGTATTTGTTGTATGTGTCGTGCTTTTTACTATTGCCTTTGGCCGCATATTTTGCGGATGGATATGTCCTCAGACAATTTTTATGGAAATGGTTTTCCGCAGGATCGAAATAGCCATTGAGGGGGATGCCAACAAACGCAAAAAATTGGATGCCGGACCGTGGAACCATGAAAAAATAAGAAAAAAAAGCCTTAAGCATTTTATTTTCATCATCGTTTCCTTTTTAATTGCTAATACGTTTTTGGCGTATATTATTGGCAGTGAAAGTTTACGGAAAATAATAGTTGAGCCGCTTAGCCTCCACTGGATAGGCTTCTTTAGTATTTGGGTATTTACGATGGTATTTTACCTGGTATACACCCGGGTGCGTGAACTGGTTTGTACAGTAATTTGCCCTTATGGCAGGTTGCAGGGGGTTTTGATGGATGAGCATACGCTGGTGGTTGCTTATAACGATGTTAGAGGTGAGCCGCGTGGCAGGTTAGACAAAACCGGGCTTTCCGGCAAAGGTGATTGTGTTGATTGTAGTCTTTGCGTAGCTGTGTGTCCAACAGGGATCGATATTCGTAACGGTACGCAAATGGAATGTATCAACTGTACCGCATGTATTGATGCCTGCGATGAAGTGATGGAGAAGATCCATAAGCCCTTAAATCTTATCGGTTACTATTCTGAAAATATGATTCATGCGCAGGAAAAGCCATCCTTTAACATCAGAATGAAAGGATATTCGGCAGTGATCACCATTTTGATAGTAGTATTGTGCTATTTCATTTTTAGCAGAAAAGACATGGATATCACGGTTATGCGCGGTTCCGGAATGCTTTATCAGGAACAACCCAATGGGTATATCAGTAACATTTATAATGCCGATATAACTAATAAGGCAAACATCAGCCGATCGGTTATAATCAGGCCGGAAGATCCGGAAATTAAAATAAAATATATACAATCGCCCGGGATAGTAAAACAGGGAAGTGAAGTGAAGGCTATGTTTTTTGTACTTATTCCTTCCAATAAAATCACGTCACTAAAGACTGATGTACGGTTGGAACTTATTTCAGGAAACAAAATTATTCAAACGGTCACCACAACTTTTGTCGGGCCTTTAAACAACTAAGATTATGAATTGGGGAAAAGCAACGGTATTGGTTTTAATTACTTTCGTTTTGTTTATCGGCGGCATGAGTTTTTATATGTTTAGGGCTCCCGCTGATGATTACGATCACCAGTATTATGAAGACGGTTTAAATTTCGACCATGACTATAATCGTGAAAAACAAGTCGCAAAAGATCACGCTCAACCTGTTATAACAGTTGACACCTGTTGCATAAAATTCTCATTTTTCCAACCAGTTAAAGGGCACGTTAAATTCATGCGTCCGTCAAGCGATGTTAGAGATACCACTTTTGCTCTTGAAAATGCCGGTGGATTACCGATAGAGGTTTTAACGAAACACATGGCAAAAGGTAAGTGGCAATTAGTATTTGAATGGAAAAGCAACCACAAGGACTATCTTTATCATAGTGAGATCTACATAAAATGAGCAACAATTCAATTGCTTTTTTCATCGGGCTGTTCGGCAGCATACATTGTATAGGGATGTGCGGCCCGCTGGCATTTTCGGTGCCGTCGTTCCATAGCAAGTGGTGGCTGATCATTGCTGATAAGTTCATTTACAATCTCGGCAGAATTATTACCTACTCTTTCTTAGGTCTTCTTATTGGTTTTGTAGGAAAACAGCTTTGGATATCGGGTTTACAGCAAGGAGTAAGTATTCTTAGTGGTTTGCTGATCATTTTGGCAGGTTTATCCAGATTGCTTAAAATCAAATTATCGCAAAGTCCGATGGTTAATAAAGCCTTGTCACCGGTAAATAAAGTTTTAAGCTTTGCCCTGAACCACCGCGCAGGCCATTTGGTGATTGGGCTGCTCAATGGTTTGCTACCCTGCGGATTCGTGTATTTGGCCCTTATCGGTGCAATAAACACGGCATCACCGCTGCAATCCGCTCAATTTATGTTCTGTTTTGGTTTGGGAACATTTCCGTTAATGTTACTTGCAACGGTTAGTGCAGGATTTATTGGCCCGGTTTTCCGAAAACGCATAAACACGGTACTGCCTTACTTAATTATTTGCCTGGGATTTTGGTTCATTCTCCGGGGACTGGGACTGGATATTCCTTATCTGAGCCCGGCTAAACAAAACATTGGGGTAACTATTTGTCATTAATTGTAATACGAATATTAAACAAGAAATATGCTCAGGCATTTGGGAACGCGGCGGGCATATGGTCATAATGTCAAAATCGCTGCCTTATTAAGCTTAACCGCCGGCTTTGTTAACGCGGCTGGCTTTCTTGGTTTTTCGGTGCTGACGACTAATGTAACCGGTCATGCCGCATTGTTCGCCGAAGCACTTGTTATGGAAGATTGGAAAACTTCCCGGGTTGTCGCCTTATGGATGGTGCTTTTTTTGGCCGGGGCGTTCTTTTCCAGCCTGATCATCAACCTTATCGGAAGGAATCAGCGGTTTTCATACGTGATTCCGCTGCTTGTAGAAACAATAGCTTTCTTACTGGTCGCACTATTTGGTTACCGCTACGACAATAGTTTAACCGGCAAAGAAATTTTTGCCGGAAGCCTGTTATTCGTCATGGGGATGCAAAACGCTATGGTTTCACTTGTGTCCGGATGGGTGGTTAGAACCACGCATCTGACCGGGACATTTACCGATCTCGGGATCGAACTTGCTCAACTTTTTAAAGGGGAGAAGAAAGAACTTCTGGTACTAAAACTAAAGTTACGCGGAACGATTATTTTCTGCTTTTTATCAGGCGCCATTTTCGGTGCTTATTTATTTCGTTTTTTTAGTTACCATGCTTTCTTTCTCCCGGGCATTATCCTTATTTATACTTTACTCTATGATATTTTCAGGCTTCATGTCAAACGTTATTACAGGCAACTTTCGGGACGCGGGCGGAGAGAATCTGAATGATTCTCCGTTATTTACCCAAATGCAGTAGAAACTTTCGACAGATATTTGAATCCTGGTGCCTTTGGAACCATTGGTATCTAAACTGCCATGCTAAATAATCGTTTAGTTGGCTGGGCTGTCCATAATCGTTCGTCCAGTTGCATGCAGATATTCCGCAGAAAGCGGTTCCCCGATGGCGTTACAATAAGCCCTGCATCACTGAGTTCGATCAGCCCGTCTTCCTCAAGCTCTCGCAGCCTGTTCACGGCACCGGAGAGTATTTCCTTATCCGGCCCCCATACCGTATTACCCTTACACATGATATCCAAAATATGTCGGCGCAACACCAGGTCTTCTTTACTGAGCAGGTGGCCCTTCATCAGAGCGAAATTTCCTGCGTTCGTTAGCTCCAGGTATTCTTCAACTGTCTTCACATTCTGCGCAAATCCAAACCAGGAATCGCTGATGGAAGAAACGCCCAGGCCAATGAGGAGTTGGGTATGTTGCTGAGTGTAGCCCATAAAATTGCGGTGCAGTTCGCCTGTATTAGCTGCTATTAGCAGCTCGTCGCCGGGCAATGCAAAATGGTCCATACCGATTTCTTCATAGCCATAACTGGTTAGCAAGCTTCGGCCCACATCATGCAGCCTGCTTTTCAGCTCCGGGTCCGGCAGGTCGGCTTCGGTAAAGCGTCGCTGACCGGGTTTTAACCAGGGAACATGCGCGTAACTGTAAAATGCAATACGGTCGGGCTTTAATCCGCTGACGGTGTTCATCGTATTGATCAGGCCTTCCAGGCTTTGCAGCGGCAACCCGTAAATGAGGTCAAAATTGATAGAAGTATAACCTATACAGCGCGCCTGAAGTGTCACGGCCAGCACTTGTTCGAAGGTTTGCTGCCTGTTAATAATAAACTGCACTCTCGGGTCAAAATCCTGGATGCCGAGGCTTAGCCGCCGAAACCCAAGGTCAAATAATACCCGTAAGTGATCCACTGTCGTATTGGCCGGATGGGCCTCGAAGCTAAATTCAGCCTTCTCATGGATATGCACGCCATCAATAAGCCCGTCAATAAGCCGGTGCAGATTATCCGCACTGAAAAATGTCGGCGTTCCCCCGCCTAAATGTATCTCCCGGATAATCGGCACCTCCTTTAAAACTTTCCGGTATAAGCCCCACTCCTTTAGGACGGCGTCGATATAAGGTTCTTCTACGCTATGGTTCTTTGTGATGCGTGTGTTACAGCCGCAATAAGTACATAAATTTTCGCAGAAAGGAAGGTGGACATATAAGCTGAGCCCAGAGTCGGCATGGCTCGCTTCGAAGGAAAACTTAACGGAATCTTTCCAGGCCTTTTCCGTAAAGGTGTTGTTATCCC
This sequence comes from uncultured Mucilaginibacter sp., assembly GCA_964657275.1. Lineage (GTDB taxonomy): Bacteria > Bacteroidota > Bacteroidia > Sphingobacteriales > Sphingobacteriaceae > Mucilaginibacter. Next base: position 14,011 of record CAZZUU010000045.1, read on the forward strand.
AATAAGGCATTGTTGGATAGCTGGTATAGCGTGGTACCGCAATATTGTATTTTCGGCTCAGTTCTTTAAGCTTGCTTTCCATAATTCAGGAGTGAACAGGTTTTTCCGCTGGTGAGGATTTTTGACAGTTGTTGGCACAAACGCAGGCTTTGCCCACGCATTTGCCGGCCTGCCACAAGTCTAGGTTCCTGATAGTCTGATCTGCGATTTCTTGCAGGGCCTCCCGGGTTAGGTAGGCTTGGTGAGGGGTGATGAGTACATTAGGGTGGCTCATAAGTTTGACCAAAAGGGTATCTTTGACTATATCCTGGTGATGGTCTTCAAAAAACAAGCCTTTTTCAAATTCATACACATCCAAACCTAGGTAGCCCACTTTGCGGTTTTCCAGTGCTTCCAGCACGCTTGCGGTATCAATCAGCAGCCCGCGTGAGGTATTGATCAGCATGACACCCGGTTTCATGAGCGCCAGTGTTTCGCGGTTGATAAGATGCCTGGTTTCGTCGGTCAGCGGGATGTGCAGGGAAATAATATCGGCCGTTTGGAACAGTTGTTCCAGTGAGGATTGCCTGATATGGCGCAGGTTTCGCGGGAACTTGAGGTCGTAACCAACAACCTTACAGCCCATTCCATGATAAATGGCCGCTACGGCCTGACCGGTAAAACCCAGTCCGACTACACCAACCGTTTTGCCGGAAAAATTAAACCCTACCAGGTCATCGTTCCTGAAATCGAAATCATGGCTTTGCTGGTCGGCTTTCATCGTCTGCCGATTCAGCGCAAAAGCCATACCAACCGCATGTTCTGCGACGGCCTGCGGCGAGTAAGACGGTACATTGGCAATCTTTATCCCGGCAGCGGAAGCCGCCGGCAGATCGATATGATCGGTTCCCGCAGAGCGGGTAACGATATATTTGATACCCTGCTCGGCCAACTGTTTGATCACTGGCGCTGATACATCATCATTCGTAAAAACAATAACGGCGTCCTTTCCCTGCGCGTAGACCGCGGTTTCCGCCCCAAGAGGGTTTGAGATCAGGGTAATATCGTGCTTCTTTTGGTTGGCCTTCGCCAGATATTCCTTTTCAAAAGGTTTGATACTATAAGCTACCGCTTTCATTCGAAATAGTTTTGGTTTACAAAGCTATCGTTCCCGGGAGGGCTACAGAATGAGCGGCGTCAGCCAAATTAATGATGCTGGTCAGTTTTTCATTTTTTCCAGCTTTTCCGGGTACAGCAGGGTGATCAGGCTTCCTTTCTTTTCGATCAGGCCCTCGTCCTTAAAATCCGATAAGGTACGGCTTACCGTTTCGGTCGCCATTCCTGCCATGGCGGCAAGGTCCTCGCGGGTTATCTTAAAGCCCTCGCCCAATGCCCCGCCCTGGCGGTGCAGGCGGATCATCGCCTCCGCCATTCTTTTACGGACGGAATGGTAAGCGAGCTGCATGAGCTGGTCTTCCTTATCGCGGATGTCGTTGGCCAGGAGTTTGATGAACTCACGGGCCACCTGCGGGTAGAGATTCAGCAGTTGCTCCAGTTGGTCTTTCGGGATCTGGATAACCACGCTGTCCTCCAGCGCCGTAGCGGTATCAGTGTAAGCCTCGTTGGCCAGCAACGCATTCACACCAAGGTACTCTTCATTGCCGACAATTCCGGTCATCAGCTCACGACCGTCTTCGGCGAGGCGGATGGTTTTGATCTTTCCGCTGATGACCAGGTAAAGCCCGGTACCCTTGTCGCCGTCATAATAGATCACCTGGTTCTTTTTAAAAATCCGGCTACGACGCTCCTCGATGATCTTTTTCAGCTCGTTCAGGCCTTCGTTCCTGCCGACCAGGGTAGT
>CAZZUU010000046.1:0-15542 GCA_964657275.1 uncultured Mucilaginibacter sp.
TTTATCTTTTTAAATTGGCTGAAATGAGCCAGCCGTTCATCAATATTTTGCGCCCGGAGATCAACCCAGCCCACAACACCTTTTATAAAACCATTGGCTTCCGCCAGATCAACCAGGAATTTGGTCTGCTGCTCAGATTGATCAGCCTGTACCGCTATGCAACCGTCGATACCATTTTGTGCTAAAACAGGTTTAAGATCGGCAGGCATAAAATCCCGCTGAATGGCAGCCATTGAATCATCGATCCAGTTATCCCTAACCGGGTCAAATATCCAGAAATGTTGATGGGAGTCTATTTTTGTCATTATTTTAAGTTGATTGGGTTGGATTGAGTTGATTAAGTTTTAGTTTGTTCTTTCGTGTAACTCAATCAACCGCTCACCTAATCAACTTAATCAACCAACATTAAGCATTCGCCAAAGCCCTGTCTAAATGTACATATCCGCCATCGATATAAATCAGTTGCCCGGTAGTATGGCTCGATTTTTCAGATAGCAAAAATGCAACTGAATTCGCAATCTCCTCAGAAGTTGTCATCCGGTTACCTAACGGGATCATGGCCTCAATTTCTTTCAATTTTTCCTGCGGGTTAGGCAGGGTTTTTATCCAGCTTTCATACAAAGGAGTCCAGCACTCCGCAACAACAACAGCATTTACCCTGATGCCGTATTTTAACAACTCCACAGCCCATTCACGGGTAAGTGCATTACGGCCACCATTTGCCGCAGCATACCCTGAAGTATTCCCCTGCCCTGTTTCGGCAGTTTTTGAGGTAATATTTACTATCGCCCCTGTAGACTCCTTTAATGCAGGCAGGGCATAATGCGCCATCAGGTAATAATGCACCACATTTTTATGCAGCGATGCCATAAACTTTTTATAGTCGCCGCTTGCCAGCCCAACGCCATCGTTTACACCGGCGTTATTTACCAGCCCGTCTATACGGCCATATCGCTTCAGCACTGCATTCACTGCGTTTTCGCAGGCTTCAGGTTCTGTAAGCTCTGCTATTACCTGCGATGCTTTTCCGCCGGCAGCTTCAACAGTATGCACAACCTTCATGTTATCCAGTTCATTTCGCCCAATAACAACCGGGATTGCACCCTCGTTTGCCAATACTTTTACTATCCCCTCGCCTATACCTTTCGCGCCGCCTGTTACAATGATCACTTTATCTGTTAGTCCTAAGTTCATATTTGTTATAAGTTAAATTAAGCTACAATTACACGGGTTGAAACTAACCCGTTGATTTTCTGTCTTTTCTATTCTGGTTAATAATTCAGGTTGTTCATCAAGTAATTTCCTTAGTTGATGTAAAATAATTAGCGGCAATTTAGTTTATCTATTCCTTAGCGCATAATTCATTTTATCATTAGTAAAATAAAAATTATGGACAGTGAAAAAAACAACAATTTAATACATGATGACCATAACCATGATGGCATCGACCGGCGGGGTTTCCTGGAATGTATGGCCTGGGCAGGCACCGGCGTAATCTGGATGATGTCGGGCGGGATATTGAAATCATACGGCATGAGCCAGATGATAGACAAGTCGACCGGCAACCTTAAAAAAGGAATTATAATGCCGAAATCTGACTTCAGCTTTGTGCAGATCAGCGACAGCCATATCGGGTTCAACAAAGCCGCAAACCCCGACGTTACCGGGACCTTGCAAGCCGCAATTGCAAAAATCAATGCCATGCCTTCGGCACCCAACTTCATTTTGCACACCGGCGACCTTTCGCACCTGGCTCAGGCCGACGAATTTGACACGCTGGAACAAACGTTAAAAAGCGCAAAAACCGATAAGATATTTTATGTGCCCGGTGAGCATGACCTTACCGACAACGGCAAGCTATACCTTGAACGTTATGGCAAGGGCACAAAGGGCGACGGCTGGTACAGCTTTGATTCTAACGGCGTACATTTCATCGGTCTGGTGAATGCCATGGTTCAAGTTGATGGCGGGTTGGGTGTGTTAGGCGCCCCACAGCTTAAATGGCTGGAAGATGATCTGCGCGGACTATCCAACAGTACGCCGATCGTGGTATTCGCTCACATCCCGCTTTGGGCGGTTTACCCGCAATGGGGCTGGGGAACCAAAGACAGCGAACAAGCGCTTGCATTGTTGAGGCGCTTTGGATCGGTATCGGTATTAAACGGTCACATTCACCAAACTATTCAAAAGGTAGAGGGCAATATCACATTTCATACGGCCATGTCTACGGCATTTCCGCAACCATCGCCCGGCAGCGCACCGTCGCCAGGCCCTATGAAAGTACCTGCCGAAAAGTTGCGTTCAGTACTTGGTTTAACGGAAGTAAATTATCTGGAACATAACCATACTTTGGCTATCACCGATAGCCCTTTAATAGCCGCAACTGCACAATAATTTATTACTTATATACTGTGGGGCGCTAAATATTGCTGCCCCGCTTACTTAAAATTCAAAGGCGCGTTAAATAATGAAAACACGCCTGCAAAAATTATCATGAAAAGAATCTTCTTATTTTTTATAGCTGCTTTAGCAACCGGCATTGCTTCGGCTCAGTACAAACCCGTAGACCAGGGATCAACCCTTCAGTTCACTATTAAAAATTTCGGCTTCAGCGTAAATGGCACCTTTACCGGCCTGCAGGGCGATATTTCTTTCGATCCTCAAAACCTGAATGTTGGTAATTTCGACGTAAGTATAAATGCTGCGTCGGTTAATACCGACAATAATTTACGCGACCACCATTTACAGGGTGAAACTTATTTTAATGTAAAGGATTATCCGCGTATCCACTTCGTATCCGTGAATGTTGCCCCGGCAGGTAAAAATGCCACCTATAACATGACCGGTAAACTCACCATTAAAAAGCAAACCCGTATAATTTCGTTCCCTTTTACTGCTACGCCAACCGGCGACGGGTATCAGTTTAAAGGAACATTTACTATAAACCGGAAAGACTTTGACGTAGGCGGAACGAGCACCATCGCCGATAAGCTTGACGTATCGTTAAACATCCTGGCCAAAAAGAGCTAAAATATCCCAATAGAAATGAAAATAAACCGTAAATATTTACTGGTAGCCATCCTTTCTGTCCCGGTAACTATTGTGGCTGCTACCACATCCAAAGCGCCGGAAGAACAATATACAAACCTGAAGGTGCTTCCGAAAAACATCAGCTCAAGGGACCTGCAAAAAATCATGGTCGACGATTTTGAGGACGGCCTGGGTGTATCCTGCAATTTTTGCCATGCGGCAGATAAAACAACCGGCAAGTTTGATTTTGCAAGTGACGAAAAACCTGAAAAGGAGATTGCCCGGTCGATGATGAGGATGACTATAGGCATCAACAAAAAATACTTTAAGGTAAAACATCCTATGATAGGCACAAACGCGCTTACCATTACCTGCAACACCTGTCACAATGGAGTGGCATTTCCCGATAAGGCAAACGATTAATTAGAAGTAGTGATTAGTGAATGATTAGTAGTGAGTGGCGATCTGTAACAGACGTCACTCCTACTTAATTATTTAAGTGAATGATGAGTAGTTAATAGTGAGTAACCGCTTATTGCAAACGTCACTTTTTGCTAATTGTAATATATCAAGCCAGAATTACTGCCCACTCACTATTCACCACTCACCTCTTAATCATCTTATCTCTAAGTATCTCATTCAGCACCTTTTCGCGCAGGTTTTGACTGATGGTGATCTTATCCACACCCAGGTTTATCATATTGCCCTCGATGCTTTTGATCTTAGTACGGTTTACAATAAAGGATTTGTGAACCTTTAAAAAAATGTTCGCCGGCAGCTGTTCCTCCAAACTTTTAAGCGTGATATAAACAATCATTTTACGGGTTGGCGTATATAATATCACGTAGTTTATCATCGCCTCCGCGTAAATCAGGTCGGCATACATTACTTTCTCTATCTGGCTATCACACTTAATAAAAAAATGATCGTCAAAACTTTGTGGTGCCTGCACTGCAGGATGCTTTGCATCGTAAACTTCTTTAGCCTTGTTGCACGCTTTTAAAAAGCGTTCAAACGGTATGGGTTTTACCAGGTAATCCAATACATCAAGCGCAAAAGCCTCTACTGCGTATTTATTATAGGCAGTGGTCATAATAATGCTTGCTGTATTTTTTGAGCTTTTTAAAAAGTCAATCCCATTAATAACCGGCATGTTAATATCCAGGAAAATGATATCAATCGTATGCTCGGAAAGCAGTTTTATCGCCTTTGCGGGATTTTCGGCCTGGCCCACCAATTCTAAAAAATCGATGTCGCCAATAAACTCTTCAATCAGCTTACGGGCGATAGGCTCATCGTCAATAATAATACATTTCAATTTCATGCAAGTTTCAGTTTCAGGGTTGCTTCGTAATGGTCACCATCGCGTTTAAAATCAATTTCGTGGCTATGGGGATAAAGCAGTTCGAGCCTTCGCTTTAAATTGACAATGCCGATACCGTGCTGATTTAAAAGCGACGTTGAGGATTCACGGTATTCGGTGGTATTGTATACGTAAAAGGTAAACACATCGCCGGCGACGGATAACCTGATATCAATCCTGTTTTCTCTGTCGGTAAAGCTGCTAACAAACTTGAACGCATTTTCAATAAACACGACCAGCAAAAGCGGCGCAATGTCATGTTTGTATAGCTCCCCTTCAATTTCAACATTAACCTGCAGGTTTTCATCCTTACGTATCTGCTGAAAAGAAATATAATTACGGATATATTCCACCTCTTTTTCCATGCTTATTTTGTCTTCGCTGCAATCATAAAGCTGGTAGCGCAGGATGTCCGAAAACTTCAGCAGAATATTCCTGGCGGTTTGGTTGCTTTTATCAATGTGTCCATAAATTGAATTAAGCGAATTAAAAAGTGCGTGGGGGTTTATTTGAGCTTTTAAAAAATCGAGCTCGTGTTTCATCCGCTCTTTTTCTAAAAGCGCGAGCTGCTGCTGGTTGTAGATCCTGTCGGCAATCATTTTTCCTATAATAAACAGCTCGACCCATACAAATATATTCACTAGCGAGTTGAGGTACAACCTGTTAAACGGCAGAACCGGGCTATCGGTAAATACATGCCGTACCATCTGCATGGAAACAAACGACCGCAATAATGCCGAAAAAGCAATCAATGAAATAGTCAGCAATACAAAAAGCAGATACTTTTTTCGCTTTAAAAACCGGGGAACAATAAAGTAAATGGTGATGTAATAATCGGCAGTGATAAAAACCAGGTAGCAAAACTCAACCGAAACGGTTTTTATTAACGAGAAGGAATAATTACGGAAAACAAAGATCCATAGCAGGTAGATACCTATCCAGAATAAGATATGATAAATGAATTTACCCTTCATCGGCCGCATTAATTATTCAAATATATCAATGTGGCTTTTGCTTTTCTATTTTATTACATCATCTATGGAAAATGCGTGATTAAAGACCTTACAGCATCATAAAGTAAGCGGCAATAATAAGTTAATGCAAATCAAGAGTCAAGATACTAGAGCCAAGAATCAAGACCGGCGGATAAACGTGATGTCGTTAATGGGGTAGGATTAAGAATTTCCAATTAGAATATCGATTTTCTAACGAGTTTATTAACGCGATGAGCAGTTTCCTGATTCTTGGTTCCTGGCTCTTGATTCGCGTTATAACTGATTAATACTTTTTGTAGAACGATATAGTCGCCAATTTTCCGGGGTAGCCTTTTATTTCAGTATCAGTATAGTAGCCGGAATCATCGGCTGCAAAGCCTACGCCTTCGCCCTGCGGCTCGTTGTTGGCATAAGGCGCAACCTGCGGCTGCGTAAGTAACCCTGCCGAAATGCTCATGCCTGCAGGAAGTTTCCAATACCATATGAGTTGATTGCTCCGGAGTAATATCTCCGTTCCATCGGGCGAGATATCACCACCGGTGGCCTTATCGAAATATAATTGCACAACCGGGGTCATTACCGTAGTAGAAGTTGTGCTTTGAGGATAACGCGCAACAAATACCTCTGAAATATTGCTCGATTTACTGGCAATGTATATGTCTTTGGTCAATGGGTCAACCATCAGCGTTTCGGCATTACGAGGGCCGTTGGGGTATTTCAATTCGATTGTTTCAACAGTTGATATATTTGCAACATATGGCGATGTGTGCCCGGTTAGATCCGGCTCAGGAAATCTGTAAATGTAAACCGAACCATATTGCGATTTATTATCGCCAATATCGCCCACATAAACATAACTTACACCGGGAATGGGTCCGGGACCAACAGCAATGTCTTCCCAATCGCGGTTTCCTACGGGTGTTAAGGTTAATGTGCCTATATCGGCGCCCGTGCCATCTGTAAGATAAACCTGGTTCGGGTTACCGCTATCATCATGTATATATAGTATTCCCGGATTAACCCTGCTTGCTGCCACGCCTGAAACTTCGAGGAGATCTTTCCTTGTAAGATCATTAACCACAGGCACAGGGTTAAACAGTTTTGTAGTATCCAATCCTGAGGGGTTGTATGACGTTATCGGAAAAACAACCGGTTTAGGCTGGGTAGCAACCGCTGAATCTTTTGACGGGATAATATTGTTACCTGCTTTATTGCAGCCGCATGCGAATAAAATTAAAAAACATAACAACCCGTTCTTAATATACCTGGCCTGTTTTCTGTTAACTATATTAAAAAGGGTTGTCATGTCGAGATTATTTATTAGTAAATATTAGTGTTGGTTACCCGCGCCGTTTAACTGGTAGCAACCCATGTCTGCACCGGGGGCGGTGATCCCGCTCGAACCAAAGTTTGCATCAACAGGGATACCTGCGGTGATCGCGCCAAATCCTGATGTTTTACCTTTTCCAACTGCGGGCGAAGAAGATTGCAAATGGAAGTTATACCCGTCAACAGAAGCTTGTGTAATCCAAAAGCCGCTTGCTGCAGGCAGTGAATAATTGACAAATTGCGGATTGTTTTTTCCAACTAAAGAGCTGCCGTCATAAACCAAACCGAATGTGTAATTAGGCCCTAAAAATGCAGCCATATTTGGAATGTCGGAAGATTGAGGGTGTGTAACTACCGGTTGTGCTACGCTGGTTGGCACAAACTGACCGGCCATGGCTGCGTTATCTGCATAATAGAAATTATTACCATATGCGGTTTGCAGTATGTAACCGCTGGTGTTGGCAAGTGTATCGGCTAAATAAACTTTTGCACCACCCGGGCCGCCTGCTATACGTACGCCAAAATCACAGTCAACTATAAGGTTATTGTAAACCAAAGCCCTTGAGTTGTTTTCGATCTCAACAGAACCACTGCGTGCGCCAAAAACGCCGGTATTTCTGAAACCATCGTTTACATAGGTGTTGTTGTACATGGTAAACTGGCATTCACCTGCTGTTGTGCCGTCGCTTGCGGTTTTTGTACCGTTTGTTGCACCGCCGATGATAAGGTTATAAGCCATGTTACCATACGAGCTTCCTTTGGCGTTGAATCCATCACCGCCTGTGCTACCGCATTTCTCCATGGTGTTGCGCATAATGTTGTAAGCACCGCCGTAAAAACGTGTTGCATCATCCGGCGAACCATATATCCATGAATCTTCAAGTACAAAAACGCCCGCAGGGTTGCAAAAATACAGGATGTATTGTGCGCCGGCTTTCAGTGAGTTTGCATTTGAAAAAGGTAACGCTTTTAATGCGGCACCTCCAAAATCAAGATGCGTCCATTTAATAACTACCAGTTTAGCGGTGTTACTGCAATAAATGCCGCCCCAGCCGCCAATATATGCCGAGTCCTGTCCAACTGTAGATGACCCCGTTGTTTTTGATCGGCGGGGATCAGTGATGATTACAGGCGCGGCCTTTGTGCCCAGACTGATAAGGTCGCCGTTTACTATAAAGTTGGCACCGTTAGTCATGTTAATTTTAACTCCTTTTTGAATCAACAGGGTATCGCCGGCATTTATAGTGATGTCTCCGCTTACGGTGTAGGTTTGGCCCGCAAGCATAGTGCCTTTATAGGTACCGGCCGTTAAAGTCGCTGTGTTGCTTATCGCTTTACCGATGAGGATCTGCGGCACAGACACCACGACGCTGTCTTTTGTTTTACTGCATGAGGCCAGGGCAAAAAGGGCCAGCCCCAGCGAAATTAGTTTTAGCTTTTTCATAAATAATGATTTTAAATGTTTAATGAGAAATTGTTATAGTTTAATTGTTTGTTGAGTTAGTACTTGAACCTTACGCCAAGGTTATAGCGCGAATAATACCGGTCGTATTCAACCGTGGTATAGTTCGGGCTCTCCTGGTGAGGGTATTTTAACAGCCCTGTGTAATTGGGCGTGTTGTCTTGCTTTATAAATAATTCGTAAGGTGTATTCAGCAGATTATTTGCCTTTACAAAAACGATGAAGTGTTTGCCCAACTGTTTCTGAGCAGAAAAATCGAGGTAAGTGGATGCTTTTTCCCAGGTATCCAGGTTGTAATATCGCGATACCGCGGCTATTCTCTCGCCGGTATATCCTAAAGATAATTGGGCATCAAGTCCGTTTTTTTGATCCTTGTATAAAACAGAGAAGTTACCGATGTTGGCAGCCTGCCCCTGTAACGGCCGGGTTTGTGGCCGCGATGAAACAACGCCCTGTACATCGATACTTTTTGGCGTGGTTATCTGCGATTGGGTAAACGTGTAATTAACAGAGAAGCCGATGTTTCCGAAGTATTTTTTAGCATCCAGTTCAACCCCGTAGTTTTGAGCGTTACCCAAATTTTCGGGTGTTAACAAAAGTGTAGCGCCTTGCCCGGCTTGCTCAAGTACCTGCTCGATAGGGTTCATGAGGGATTTATAGAAACCGCCCGCCATAAATTCATCAAAAACACCCGGAAAAAACTCATACCTCACATCATAGTTATTAATAACGGTGTGTTGTAAATAAGGACTGCCGATGTGTTGGTACGGATCGTCGCTCGTACCATCGGGATAGGGTATAAAATCAGCAAATGCCGGGCGCAATATAGATTGAAAATAAGATGCCCTTATCGCCTGCTCGTTAGTGAGTGAGTATTTTGCATTGATACTTGGCAGGTAGGATACATATGATATTGTCGCGGTTTTACCCGGGAAGGTTACAGGTAAATTAGAATAGTAGCTCTGATCGGTACTCTCCGACCTTAACCCAAACAACACATTAAAACGGTCGCTTATAAAGTAATTAACTTCTCCGTATACTGCTTTTATGTTTTCGGTAAAAGTGTAAACGCCGGGGTCGGAAGCTGATGATCCATAAGCGTCATAAGGGTTTTGGCTAAAGGTAAAGGCTGCAGCCTGGATAGAGGTATATAACTCCGCGTTATTGGTATTGGGTATATAAGTATTTGGTAAAGTATAACCGTCTACAAAATTATCGCGTGTTTTGTGACGGATCATACCACCGGCAGAAAACAGTGCCTTGCGGTCGAATATCCTCGCTTCATAATGCAGGTTTAAATAGCCCGACAGATCCTTATCTGTATTATGTGTCCATGTTCTTGATTCATTGCCTACTACAACAGGGCCATTAATTATATCGGGGGTTACCGATACCGAACTACCGGGCATGTTTGGGTTAGGAACCTGCCTGTACCCGTGTGCCTGAACCGTATCAGGGTCTGTACGGTACGAGGTTTTAAATTCTGCAATATCCGGCTGCTTATGTGTTGCTTCTGAACTTGCTGCTGTCCAATCGAGCGAAAAGGCTTTTGTTATTTTATGCTTGCCTTTTAGGGTAATATTATAAATGTTCTGCTTGTCTGTACGTGTTTCAGTTAAATTATCAATACCATTTGTACCATAATATCCCTGGTAGGAATACCCGCCGAATGTTAAATTCTGAGTTTGCCGCACACGGTATTCATCCAATTGCAAATAGGTACCAAACAGGTTAATTGAATTGTTGTCGTTAATTTTGTAATCGAGCGAGGCAATGGTACCAATCCTGTTAAGTTGAGACGAATATTGGCGATTGTAAGCACTTTGAAAAGCGGTTTCCTGGTTGGGTGTGTTATAATTAGGCGATGACCCGACGGTATTTTCCTGTACAACTACAAAGGTGTTATTTCCCTGGTAGGTATTTTGATAGGTGCCTGAAAAAAGAACACCTAATTTGTTATTTAAAAACCTGTTGCCTATGGTTAGGCTGGCATTTGCGTTAGGAGGAGCATTACCGCTTTTTGTTACGAGGTTTTGATATGGAAAATCACTGATTGAAGCAGCGGCACCGGGGTTGATCTCGCCGGGTGCTTTGCCGTTTACCGTGCTGCCGTTAAAACTGCTAAAAGGCCGATCGAAAAATAGCTGGCTATAACCTGTGCCGAAATTACCCTCTACTCTAAGTTTATCAGGCGCGCTTTTCATCACCAGGTTTACAACACCTCCCGACGCATCGCCCTCCATGTCGGGTGTAAGCGTTTTGTATACTTCAATTCTTTCAACCAGTTCAGCCGGGAAAATATCTAATGGCACATACCTGTTTTTATTATCAGGGCTGGGGATTTTAACTCCGTTGATTAAAACGGTATTGTATTGTTTATCCATCCCGCGTATAATAACATGCTGTGCGTCGCCGGTGTTGCTTCTATCAATAGATATGCCCGATACCCTGCTGAGTACATTTGAAATGATCACATCCGGAGAGATAGTAATTGAACTTGCCGAAACTGCATTTAGCGTATTGTATGAATTTCTTTCATCACTTCTCGCCGATCTGTCGCTTTCCTTACTGGCGTGCTCCGTAACGTTAACTTCGGTTAACGATGTTGAATTATCCACCATCGCTATGTTTAGCACCGTAGCGTTGTTTCCGGTTATCTCTACAGTATATTCCTTTGTGGTTTTATAACCCACATAACTTACCTGTAGTTTATACGTACCGGCGGGCACGTTTTTAAACACGTAGGTACCGTCGAGTTTTACGGTAGTATTTGATTTATAATTATCCTTTTCAATATGAACGGTAGCACCTATTAAAGTTTCCCCGTTTTTAGCGTCGGTAACGTTTCCTTTTATGGTTTGCGCCTTTAAAACGACATTAAATCCAACAAGTAAAACAACAATCAAACATAGTTTTTTAGGGGTAAGTAGTATGAGTTTCATCAATAGTTAATAAATTATATAGTTATTTGGGTCAATTTGTCTCTTCTCATCAACCTGGTCTTTACCGGTCGATAGCATGTTCATTTAAAAAATCATCAATTAATTTTAAGGGATACCGTGGCGCTTTTAGCAAAAACAATTTGCTGTGCCCCGTTAAGTGGCTCAGTGTTCCACAAACACTCTCTTACTGTTAAATTTTGAGTTTGGGGATCGAGGGAGATAAGCTGAAAAGATAAAAGCTTTTCGTCTTCGCCCGAATATTTACCCTTCATTGGTGAATCCACCCTAAAAACATTCAGGCTTACGTCATTATCCGGCCCTTTATAAACATAAAACTCATTCCAGTTGCTGTTTCCATGAAAGTAGGCCCTGATGTTTGGGTGAAACTTTAAAAACTTCACCCATCCGCGCTGCTCTATATCCGTATTGTGGTCATTCTTTAAAATAGTATACCCTTCCTTGTAATTTTCGGCAGTGAGGTTCTCAAATTTTTTGGTGGCCGAAAATTCGTGCGGCGGCATTGGATTGGTAAAGTGTTTTGCTTCGCAGGTAGGCTCATCATGTGTAAAAATAATCACCGGGGTGGTTTGAGATACTGTATCCAGATCCCTCTGCATCCAAATACGCTCAGCGGAATCGGGCCATAAGGTGATAAATTGAAGATGTACCCCTTTTACATTGAGTGAGTAATTGATTTTGTCGGCGGCATAATTGTAGGTGGTGTTTGTGAGCGGGGCCGCAGGTTTTAACATCATGTTATAAATCTCGACCATCGAAGTCGGGTCGGTCAAAGGAGCCATTGGCTTAACAAATCCTATGGCGTTTGAAATATCATGATTTCCCGGTGCCAGCAGTAATTTAGATGGACTCCCGTTGTGCCCTTTTAAGCTTATTGCTTTAACATAATCTGTTTCAAACTGTGCCCACGATTTAGCAGCGCTTTGGATCGGAATTTCCATCCTGTTGGTAATATCACCTGTTTGTACCAGGTAATCTATTGGCCCTACTTTAAAACCCCCATTTATACCGCCATCGCCCGGCAAAGTAAGATCGGATATGGTATTGATCTGGCGTACCATTGCCGCGTTTACCACATACGCCGGAACATGGGTATTACCCCTGAAATTTGCACGGGTAATACCATAGTGTGCATCCGAAGTAAATACCAGGTTTATTGTAGAATCGATTGGCTGAAGATGAGATCGGCCGCTATTATTGCCCCTCCCGTTCTTAGAGGGCGTACCCCGGGAGGGCAAACAAAAAGCAATAAAAAAAACTACCAATAAAGCGTAAAATCCTTTGAACATCCCTGCGATTTTGTGCAAAGAAAGCCCATAAAATCTGTGTAAATGCTGAATAAACAGCCGTTGTAATATTTGTTAACGCAAAGGTTTTTTTAAGATAACATTGGTTAAAAAAACCTCAAAAAAGTGGTAAATAATTTATAATGCGTTAACATAAACTTAAAAAAAAATGCAAAGTAATCAGGCCCAACAGTGGTAACCGGGAAATACTATGCAGATTAATTTTCCTTATGTTCCGTATGTCTTTTAATCCTGATTACAATCAGTTTTGAGGTGGGTGTGTTACTTTTTTCGGCAACGCTGTCAATGGGGACTAAAACGTTTGTTTCGGGATAGTAAGCAGCAGTGTTTCGTTCGGGAATATCATAAGATACAATTACGAATAACCGGGCAACACGTTCGACGCCGCCAAAATTATTTACAAGGTCCACCTTGTCGCCGGCTTTAAATCCCGCACGCATCATGTCGCCTTCATTCATAAAAATTACACGGCGCTCGTTGTGTACACCACGATAACGGTCATTTAAGCCGTAGATGGTGGTATTGAACTGATCGTGACTACGGATTGAAGTCAGCATGTATTCGTCATCCTTAAGCTTGTGCACCGGGAGTTTTGTAACAGAAAATGCGGCTTTTGATCCGTGTTTTTCAGTTTTAAACTTTCCTTCCCGGGGGCCATTGGGTAAATAAAACCCACCTGGCTCACGTACTTTTTTGTTATAATCTTCACAGCCCGGTATAACTTTAGCGATCAAATCGCGAACAGCGTCGTAACTGTCGGCATATTTTTCCCAGTCAATTACGGAGCGCCCGCCAATCGTTGCCTTTGCCAGCTTACAAATAATCTGGTTTTCATTAAGGAAATCATTTGATATTGGTTCCAGCACACCTTTTGACATCTGGACGACGCCCATTGAATTTTCGCAGGTTACAAATTGAGGCTCGCCGTTAATAATGTCCTTATCACTTCGCGAAAATGTAGGTAAAATAAGTGCTTCCTCGCCATGCACTAAATGACTGCGGTTTAACTTGGTCGACACATGCACGCTTAACTTCAGCTTTCGCAAAGCTTCTGCCGTGTAAGTGGTATCTGGGGTAGCGGAAAGGAAATTTCCGCCCATTGCAAAAAACACTCTCAATTTACCGGCGTGCATCGCCTTTATGGAATCCACAACGTCAAGGCCATGTTTGCGCGGCGGTTCAAAACCAAACACCTCCTTTAACTTGTCGAGCTGTTCATCTGATGGCTTTTCCCATATCATCATGGTACGGTTGCCCTGCACGTTGCTATGGCCGCGTACCGGGCACAAGCCGGCGCCTGGTTTGCCAATACTGCCTTTGAGCAACACCAGGTTCAGTATTTCTTTTATGGTATCAACACCATTAGTATGCTGTGTAATACCCATAGCCCAGCAGATAATTATCCGGTGTTTGTGTTTTAATAATTCTGCAGCTTCTTTAATTATACTTAACGGAACGCCGCATTCGGCGGCAAGTTCATCCAAATCATATTTTTGAATATGGTTAATAAAGTCTTTGTACCCTACAGTTTTATTTTTGATAAACTCTTTGTCAAAAACTTTTCCTGGATTTTCCAGCTCTGCCTCGTAAAGCAATTTTTCAATGGCATTCAGCAATGCCATATCACCGTTTATCTTTATTTGTAAGTAAACATCAGCCAACTGCGTGCTAAAGCCCATCATTCCCTTTACTGTTTGCGGATTTTTAAACGCCATAAGGCCCGCTTCGCGAAGCGGGTTCACCGCTATTATTTTTGCACCGTTCTTTTTTGCTTTTTCGAGTGCCGAAAGCATGCGCGGATGGTTTGTACCGGGGTTTTGACCCATAATGATGATCACATCGGTATCGTAAAAGTCTTCAAGTGTTACCGTGCCTTTTCCTATTCCTATAGTTTCCGATAACGCCGATCCCGATGACTCATGACACATATTGGAGCAATCGGGCATGTTATTGGTACCATATTCCTTAACAAATAACTGGTACATAAATGAGGCCTCGTTACCGGTGCGGCCGGAGGTATAAAATACCGCCTCATCGGGCGACTTCAGCGCGTTTAAATGACCGGCTATTTTTGCAAAAGCGTCATCCCAACTGATCGCCTCATAATGTGTACCGCCTTTCGGTAGATAAACGGGCTGGGTGATACGTCCTTTTTTGCCGATCTCAAAATCATTCAGTTTTGCCAGGTCGGCTACGGAATTTTTCGCGAAGAATTCAGCAGTAAGTTTTTTTGTGGTTGCTTCTTCGGCCAATGCTTTTGCGCCATTCTCACAATATTCGGCAATGGGCGAACGATCGTCATCCGGATCGGGCCATGCACAGCCCGAGCAATCAAAACCGCCTTTTTTGTTCATATGGAACAAGCCTTTCATGCCGCGAATCAGGCCGTCCTCTTCGAAAACGTCTTTTCCGGCCTCATAAACAGCAGGGATACCTGCCGCCCATTTTTTAGGATCGGTAACCTTCAAATCCATCAACTTTTCAGGATTTTCGGCTTCGGGCAGCTCTACGGTCTTGCTCATATTTTTGCGGCTAAAGGGTTGGGGTAATTATCGCTTTGATCTTCAGCTACGTTCTCCAGGCAAGTAAAATCTTTCTCCACCAATAAATGCAGAGAACTCTCATTATTTTCAAATCCTACTATTTCGGTATCTGCCAGTTTTGCGACCATATTTTTGGGGATAAGCATCGTTATCGTGTTGTTTTTAAAACTTGCGGATAATTCGCTATCATTCGTTTGCTTTAAACAGTACATGAAAGATTGTTCGCCAAAGTCGACCTTTTCTTCAAGGTAACCTTCGCGTGCCAATAAAGCAATATCCGAGCGCGTAAGCCGGTATCGTAACGAATTACTTTTAATGCGAATTTTCATAGCTGTTTATAAGCACTCGGTGTGCGGCAGTGTAAATATTAAAACGATGATCGCGGAGAAACCCTACCAGTGTAATATTAAACTCCTCCGCTAATTGGACGGCCAGGCTCGATGGGGCGCCTACTGCGGCAATGATGTTAATACCGGCCATCACCGCTTTTTGTACCAGTTCAAAACTGGCCCGGCCGCTTAATAATAAAATTTTATCAGTTAACGCCATTCGG
>CAZZUU010000047.1:0-15521 GCA_964657275.1 uncultured Mucilaginibacter sp.
GTTCACTGGTTCATTAGTTCATTGGTGGGAGGGCGGCGGGAAAGTGTCCTGTTCGTTTTCCGGGTGTGACAGAAAAAACAGGCAAAACACCTGGTTAAGGTTTATCGGGGGTGTCGCAAAGTGTTTTTTTTGGGTTGCAAAAAAAACGAACAAGACAGCTACTGCGCTTGTTTATCGGCAGCTTTTAACAGGCGGTCTACCCGCTGGTAGGGGATGTTTAATTTCTTCCCGGTTTCGCGTAAGCTTAAGCCTTGCGCTCTTAATTCCAGAATCGCTACCGTTAGCTTCTCGTTCTCCGTTTCTTTTGCTTTGCGCAGATGGTCCCATTCATTGGCATAGCCTACAAACTCATACTGCAAAAAGTTGTACGGTTTGGTTATCTGGCACAGGCAAACATTATCGGCACCATAAACCTGCTCGGTATTGCGCTGCTTTATTTGTTTCAAGTACCGCAGGCTCTTATCTTCCTGGCTTTCGCCAACGGTAAATGCGCTATCGCAAAAGTTCATCAGCATTTTGCTGCCCTGCAAATCATTGCGGTTTATAGGCTGCCCTACATCGCGTTTAGGCGTATGCGCCAGTGCAAGTATACTCAGGCCGTATTTGCTTTTTAAGGCCTTTAAATGCTTCATCAGCGGCAATGCATCCTTTGCCTGCTCGGTTTCATTTCGCAAATAGGTAAGGTTATCAATAATCACCACTTTAGCTTTTGTTTGCACGATAGAACGCTCCAGTGCGAAATTTAAATACTCGTCGAAATTGTCGAAGCCATGCGGTAATTCGGAATCCGGGTTTAACTCCGCACGAAAAAAGTGCTCGGTAAAATCGTAATGGCCCCTGTACTCTTCAGAATAACGCGCTTCAAATTGCTTATCGGTCAATTCAAAATCGCAGTATAAAACCGGCTGCTTATCTGCCTCCAGCTTAAAATGGTCTATAGGCTTGCCAATGCAAACGCTATTGCCAATTTGTACCGCAAGTATTGATTTGCCCAGGTTGCTGTCTGCGAATAAAATACACAGCTCGCCCTCGTACCAAAACTTATCAAAAAGCATTTTGGGTGTTGGCCGTAAGCTGGCTTGCTCCATCCAGTGGTTAGCAGTCCGCACCATAAAAAGATCATCGCAGTCTGCGGCAGATTCGGTAACGGTTTCAAAATCGGGTTTAAAGTGTTCTTCCATGTTGATTGGGTTAATTAAGTTGAATGAGTTCATTGGGTTTGGACTTAGTTAGAATGAGTGGGTTGGGTTGATTAGGTTTAGTGAGTTGATTTTCGCAATGATTGTAATTGCAATTACCCATTCTCTTAATCAACCTATTCAACTTAATCAACCAAATGAAATTTAGAAAATACTCCTCCAATAGCCTATTTATATATAGGTGCAGGCTTTCGTCAGTTCGTTTAATGGAATGACCAGTGTTAAAGAAGAGTTGTTGGGGTGTCCTGTTCGTTTTTTTTGCTGACAGAAAAAACAGTTAAAACACCTTGAGTAATGGTAGTAGGGTGTCCTGTTCGTTTTATTTGCTGACAGAAAAAAAACAGGTAAAACACCCTGACTGATGTTGTGAGGTGTCCGGGTGTGTTTTTATTTGCTTGCAAAAAAAACGAACAGGACACTTTGTATATGAAAATAGCTGGAGGCTTATGTTCAATACAAATGTAAAGATAATTCTTTATAAAACAAGAATATTCTTTAAAAAAGTTAAAATATACCTAAGTATTCGGGGATATCACGCCCAGTCAAGCGTCTACGCTTGAACGCATGAAGTTGTAAGCGTCCAGGCTCACGTAAACAACCAGCATTGACGCTCCGGGCAGTCAACATTCAAGTGTGGACACTTGAATGGGCCGGGTTTATATCGGCAATCACAAACTATGGGTTATTTCGAACCTGCATCCGCCACAAAACTATTCGGCTGGAATTTAATCACCTTGTTACTAACCGGTTTTATTGTGCGCAGGTAAGCGTAAATGGCTTTCAGGTCAGTTTCCGTCATACCGCTGAATTTGTACCAGGGCATAATAGTCTGGAAATCGGAGCCCGAAACATGGGCCGCTTTTGCGGGGTCGCTGAATAATTTAAACCGCGCCAAAAAAGCACTTTGGGTCCATTTGCCAATGCCTGTCTCGTTTTCGGGTGTAATATTAGCCGAGCGTACCGTATTGCCGTTGATCTTAAACTCACGGCCGCCGGCAAATTCCATCCCGGGTATCTGTTTGCCTTTATCTTCCTGCGTATGGCACTCCATACAGGCGGCAGAGCGTGTCATATATTCGCCGTATTTAATGGTATCGCCGGCAGGCGGAAGTGTGCCCAGCGTTGCCTTTTGCGGCATAGTATGCACCAATATATTCAACGGAAAATCGAGTGTTGATTTTGGATAAGTACTGGTAATGGGTTTAAAGGTGCGGATGTAAGTGATAATGGAATAAACATCCTCGCGGCACATTTTTGAATAATAAGGCCAGGGCATCAGGGGGAAAATGGCGTTCCCGTTTTTACGTTCGCCGGTGGTAATGGCGCGGAACAGTTCGCCGTCGGTCCAATCCTTTAAGTTATAGGGTGTGATATTAGGCACATGCACCGACCCGGGGAAGCCAACAGATGCATCAAACAGCTCGCCTCCACCACCGGTGGTACCGTCTATGATAGGTCCGGCAAATTTATTCCAGTCGCGATGTGAATGGCAATCCACGCAAAGTGTAACATGATTTGCTAAGTACTCGCCCCGGGCAAGTCTTTCGGGCGTTGCCGCTATTTTGATGTCTTCCGGTTTGCCCACATTGGGCAGCGCCAAAGTTACATAGGCAATTACACCGGCAACAACCAGTAATAAAAGGATAACGGTATATAACAATACCTTCTTAAATTTTCTCATTGCGAATCAGGGATTTGGGTTGAATAAATATACCTAAATGTTTTTGACATTTACAACAAGGCAAATCAGGGAGATCGCTTTAAAAAACAGTCATGCCGAATTTATTTCGGCACCCCACATACCGGTGAACACGGGGTAGGTCTGCCACAAGCATGTCACACATATTGCATGACGTGAATATCCGGTGAGTTGCCGAAATAAATTCGGCATGACTTTCTTATTTTAAGTTTCAAACGCTCCCACAAAATCCCCGGGAGAGACTATACCCGACACTGTTAAACCGGCACATAAACCGCATAACCACGCGGCGGGGCCCAAAAATCGGCCCAGTTATCCTGGTTGGTTTGCTTTTGTTGAGGTGCGTCGACGGTACTACTGCTCCACCATGCGGACGGCTGAAAAGACCTATTCTGCCATTGTGTTTGTACCCATGTTCCGTTCCAGCTGCCGCTGTTATTTAAAACGTAGATCAACCCCTGCTGGCTGCCAAATCCGTTCCGCTGGATGATGTACAGGTTATCGTCCACATATAAAACCGAAGTACTGCCCCCGGCATAAGTTTCATGTACGTGTATTAGTGCGGCAATACCATTGGGCGTATTTTCAAGGCCGAGGTTCCAGTTAAAGTAATCCTGCCAAAAAACGCAGGGGTAACCTTCGTGGGTGAGGATATAGGAATAAGCCAACAGCTTATCGTTAATAATGGCGTTGTTACGCACCACGTCATGGTTTTCTACAAAGGTCACCGCCGTTTCGGGAAACCCGTCGGTAAGTAGCGTGCCGCCGGTTACCAATGTTTTTAAGCTGAAACCGTAGGTATCGCAAAGATCTTTTAACCGGTAACGCAACGGAAAATCAAAGGCATTAACCGGGTTATCGCTCCAGGTATTTACCTCATCCAGCCAATCGTAAATGGTACGGTCGCTATCCCAGCATTCGCCAACGCCAAAGGGGTTAAAGTCAGCCGAGCCTTTCAGCCCGCGCATTTCCATTATGGCGCGTATCATCCAGGCGCCGTAACCCTTCACAAAATCAAAACGAAAGCCGTCTACGCCTACTGTCTCCAACAGCCAACGCCCATATTCCAATAATGCGGTATAAACATCGGGGTTACGATGACAGAGATCGGGCATATCGCCAAAGCTCATCTCATCCATGGTTTCGTACTTACAGGGATGGAAACACTCCCAATTACGAGGAAACACGCCACTGGCAGGATTAAATTTGGTCCACCGGCTAACACCGTCGTCCGGGTTTACCTCGGCATCACCGCCGCTGTTATGGTTTACTACGAGGTCGGCATAAATATTAAGGTTGTATGTCTTTGCTTCCGCGATAAGCGCAGTCAAATCTGCCTTGCTCCCAAAATAAGTTTCTTTGCCCCCTTTCTGATTAAATTCGCCGAGGTCGTAATAATCAAACGGATCATACCCCATTGAATTTTGTTCGGCAGCCTTGTTGATCGGCGGCAGCCATATAGCGGTGATCCCGGTTTGACTGAGCCCGGCCATTTTCCCTTTTAGAAAGTTCCACCATTGAAATTTTTGGGGCAGGTCCAGCGGACAATCCCAATAAAACGTTTGCATAATAACACCCATAGCCGTAATTTTTTGATAGAAGTTTAAGTGATTATAACTTGCCCCGGGGAAAGGTACATCAACAGTTAGTCAGGTGACCTAAAAATATACATTTAATTGCTGGTAAAACACCGTGAAAACACGGTATTTAAAATAAAATCCGCAGTGATTGAATGAATCAGAAATAACCGGCAACCGGTTTACAAAACGCGTGCTTTGGCATGATCTATATCATTAAAACCTAATTAAACATCAAATGTGCTTTGTGCTTTTTTTATGGTTTTTTCGAGATCGATGCCCCCGCCGAGTACACCTTTAAATAAATCACCCTCTTTTTTTAACCGGTCTATAGAATTGAATATGGTAAAATGCTTCATGGTAAGGCCGGGCTTTACCTCGTCCCAATGCAGGGGCATCGAAACGGTGGCGCCAATTTTTGGCCGTAAGGAATACGGGCCCGCTATGGTTGCACCGGGCCTGTTTTGTAAAAAATCGAGGTACATTTTGCCGTGCCGGGCGGCAATCATTCGCTCAAGACTGGTATAATCGGGGATTTGTTTATGAACGATATTGACTACGATACGGGCAAACATTTGCGATTGGTCGTAACTGTACTTTGCCCCTAACGGGATATAAATATGCATACCGGTTGAGCCGGATGTTTTGCAGAAGGACGGCACATCAATGGCATCCAATACCTTTTTCACTTCCAGCGCCGCCTCGATTACCTGGTCGAACGTATTTTTGTCGGGATCCAGGTCAACAACGCAATAATCCGGGTTATCCGGCGATTGTGCCCGGCTAAACCAGGGGTTCATTTCAATACAGCCAAGGGATGCCATCCATAATAAGCTGGCTTCATCGGTGCCCAGCAAATATTCTTTGTGCTCACCATCTCCATTAGTGTATGGAAACGTTTTTGCCCAATCGGGCGCTTTGTCTTTTACATCCTTCTGGTAAAAACTCGGCCCATGTATGCCACCCGGGAAACGGTTAAGCGACATGGGGCGATCTTTCAGATAGGGTAATATATATTCAGCTACCTGGTAATAGTAGTTGAACATGTCCCGCTTGGTTACCTTGTCTTCTGGCCAGTACACTTTGCTCAGGTTGGTAAACTTCAGATCGTGCCCGCAAATTTTGCGCACCTGGGTTTCGTCTGTCGGGTTTAACAATGTTTTCCGTTCCTTTTCCTTCGGTGGTTTGAGCGCTGTCATGTGATTATCCTCCTGTTCTTTGTCTGTATTGTCAACTACATCGGTTGTATGTTTGGGGAGTTCCCTGGTCACATCTTTTGCTTTTTTATCAACCCGCATCCCCTGGAACGACGGGTGCCTGAACACGCCATCGCTGGTCACCTCGCTGAACGCCACTTCACAAACAAGCTCCGGTTTTAGCCAGGTAGCTTTAGCCTTTGGCGGGTTGGGGCGGAAACGGGAGGGCTTGTTAACATCCGGGATATTGTTAAAAGGGCTTTTGTCGATAATGAGCGGTTTAAACTGCGCCATCATTTCCTTTTGTACCTTATCAGAAAAACCCGTTCCCACTTTACCTACGTATTGCAGGGCACCTTCCTCATAAACCCCCAATAAAAGCGAACTGAATTGTTTAGAGGTATCCTCATTTTTGGTAAACCCGGCAATAACTACCTCCTGCCGTTTATGGACTTTGATTTTTAGCCAGTCTTTCGATCGCAAATCGGGTATATAGGTACTCGCAGCCTTTTTCGCAATAATGCCTTCCAAACCCATCCGTTCGGCAGCTTTAAAGAAATCTATCCCGTTTGCCGTAAACACTTTGCTTACGCGAACGCGGTCATCATTTGCAGGCAGTATTTCTTTCAGTATTGCTTGCCGCGAAGTTAGGGGCAGCTGCATCAAATTTTTGCCTTCATACCATAGCAGGTCGAACACATAATAAACCAACTCACCATCGGCTTCGCTGCGCCAGTTTTGCAAATTTCCGAAATTGGAGATACCCTTGTCATTCAACACCAGTATCTCACCGTCCACAACCGCGTTGATCTCCCAATTTTTCAGGAGGTTATAGATGGGATAGAATTTCTCGTTAAAAGATTTATTATTGCGGGATAGCAACTCCACTTCGCCTTTATTAACAAAGCCCAGCGCGCGGTAACCGTCCCATTTTACTTCGTATACCCAATCAGTATCATCAAACGGATCATCAACCAGCGTAGCCAGCATAGGTTTAATTCCGGTTGGAATTTTTGATTTTGACGCTTTTTTTAAAAGGGCAGCTACGTCTGTTTCCCTTGTTTCAGCTTCATCACTGGTTGGTTCAATTGCTTTTTTTTTAACCTTTTTCTCCGGCTTCAAATCTTCTTCATGGCCACCCTTCCAAACTTTATCGCCGGACTTTTCCATTTTCTCAATCGTCTTACCCGACAATACCGATTTATCTTCTTTGGTAATATCCTTCGCCGAAGCAAATTTATCATTGTGCTTAATCAGCAGCCAGGCGTTATCGCCCATGCCATGCGTCTTCACCAGGGCAAACTCGCCTTCCAGCTTCTCGCCGTGCAGTTTTATTTTGAGCGACCCTGATTTCAGCTGCTTCAACAAATGCTTTTCCTGCTCTTTTTTTCCTTTTATTTCTTCAATAGGTTCATAAGTGCCTTCATCCCAAACAATCACCGTTCCACCACCATATTCGCCTTCCGGGATGATGCCCTCAAAATTGCGGTAGTCATATGGATGATCTTCCACCATCATCGCAAGTCGCTTGGTTTTGGGGTCAGTGGAAGGCCCCTTGGGAACGGCCCAACTTTTTAATACGCCCTCCATCTCCAGCCTGAAATCATAATGTAAATGAGAAGCATCGTGCTTTTGGATCACAAACATCAACTGATCGCTATCCTTGCTTTTGCCTGATTTTGGCTCTTTGGTTTTAGTGAAGTCGCGCTTGGCGGCGTATTTCTCCAAACTCATAATATTATCTTTTTTTTCCCTGCGTTACGCCGGTACAAATCGTAACAAAAAATATAAAAAATGGTTTAACAGATCGTCAACAGCATTCCGGCAACGGCGAAGGCCAATTACCATAAGATTTTTGTAATTTCATTTAATTTAAAACTGCAAAACTTTTCCGGCTTTGTATGCTTTTAAGTCAGTTACAATCAACCCCTGTTATGTCAAAACTATCCGACCGTTTGAATGCCTTTAACCAGGGCCTGCTGCCCGAAATGCTGCCGCATAAATACGAGGCTATGGCCCAAAACGCGTTCGCCTTTTACCGTGGAACCTGTCATTTATTTTACGAGGACCTGCAAAACGATAAAAATCTGCCTGCCTCTCCCCTCACCTGGATATGCGGCGACCTTCATCTTGAAAATTTCGGGAGCTACCGCGCCGAAAATAATATGATTTATTTTGATTTGAACGATTTTGATGAAGCATTAATGGCACCAGCCGGCTTTGAGTTGGCGAGAATGGTTACCAGCATTTTTATTGGGTTCGACAGCCTGGAAATTGAACCCGAAAAGGCCATGAAAATGGCCCATCTTTTTTTAAAGAGCTATGCCGCAACACTGGCAAAAGGCAAAGCGATTAGCATCGAACCACGTACAGCTAAAGGTATAGTTTGCCAGTTTTTAACGTCAGCCGAAAAAAGTAAAGCCAGGGATCTATTAGAAAAAAGAACGGTTAAAAAAAGAAAAAAACTGGTACTTTCCATGAAGGATGAGCGCCATTTTAAAATTGATAAAAAGCTAAAGCAGGAATTGAATGCACATGTTGCCGAGTGGATAGAAAAAAGTAGCGACGGGCCTTATAATTTCAAGGTTAAGGGCTGCATCTTCCGGCTGGCTGGTACCGGCAGTATCGGCGTAAAACGTTATCTCTTCCTGCTGAAAAGCACCAACACCCGCAATAAATACCTGCTGGTTGATATGAAACAATCAAGGCCATCATCCCTGGATCCATACACTCAAGCCAAACAACCCGAATGGCAAAACGAATCGGAACGGATCATCAGCGTTCAGAAACGGATGCAATATATCCCGCCGTCATTAATTAGTACAACGGCTTTCAGGGGCGATACTTACGTGATACAGGAGCTGCAACCGGTAAAAGATTCCATCAACTTTAAGATGATACGCGATCAATATCGCGACATATACCAAGTGATTGACGATATGGCCATCCTCACCGCGTCGTCACAACTAAGAAGCGGCGGGATGCAGGGTTCTGCAATCATCGACGAACTTTCCACATTTGGGAATGATAATACGTGGCAACAGCCGTTGTTAGACTGGGCAAAAAAATACTCAATTCGTGTAAAACGTGACTATCAGCAATTTCTAAAAGATTACAAGAACGGGAAATTATTGTAACCATTTGATAGTATTTTACCTTCTTCTGGCTTTAGAGATTTATTAGCTATATAATTTTGTGAGTCGGCGGGATTATTGCATTGTCATTAAAGTTTGACTGACAATTACAAACAAAATCGTAACTTCGTACAACCCTAAATTAATGTTAAACCGATTCCTCTATATTATTCACCACCAGTTAGGCTATATTTTTACGCCGCTGATTTATTTTGTCGCTATTTTCGTTTTATATAAAATATCGAAAAGAATAACCACCCATTGCATCGTTTACGATAAAGTTAATAACACAAAAAGGTTCAGACCTATAGTGCTTTACATCATAGCCGTAATTTGTTGTTTAATATTTAGCGCCATCGTAAGTAATATGTTGATGGTTATATTTTTAAGGATATTCGTCAACACTATAGTACCTGTGTTTTTTGGCATAACCCTGGGCACCGACAAAGCGAAAAGCATGAGAAAGGGCGACCTGATAGACTATGACGGATAGCAGCGATCTATTTATTCAGTTCTTCTACTAACACCTTACTTACTTCGTTAAAATAACGCCGAACGCCAAAACCCATAACGGTTTGAATACCGCGGCTTGAGTTCGTTAAAAACACCTCTTCGGCTT
This sequence comes from uncultured Mucilaginibacter sp., assembly GCA_964657275.1. Classification (GTDB taxonomy): domain Bacteria; phylum Bacteroidota; class Bacteroidia; order Sphingobacteriales; family Sphingobacteriaceae; genus Mucilaginibacter. The sequence continues at coordinate 9,425 of CAZZUU010000047.1, forward strand.
CATATAATATTTCGGGATTGATCTGTGCCTCGGTAATAGGAATGTTATTTTCTTTGGCAAGATTAATAATAACCTGTCGCATAACGCCTTCGATGCAGCCTTCGCTTAATGCAGGGGTATACAGATGATTTTGATAGTTTACAAATATATTGGCGCTGCTGGCTTCGCATAAAAACCCATTCTGATTTAATAAAATGGCCTCATCCAGCTTGTTTTGAGTTTTAAACAATCCCGCCATTACATAGATAAGTGAATTGCAGGTTTTTATATTGGCGAGAAAATCCGTCGGCTTCTTTAGTTCCTCGAAAATGTCCACTATTAAACCTTTGGCATTTAAAAAATACCGGGGCTCATCCCAGGGCGTAAATTCAAGGCACCAGCCGGCCTTGTTTTGTGTGGGCGCATAAAAACCTTCCGAATCCCGGTAAACGGTTAGCCGCAACCTGCCGTGTTTGGCTTTATTACGACGGGCAAGGTCCTCGGCTTTTTCCTTCAAAAACCAGGCATCCATTTGGGAATAGCCATCCATTTTAAGCGCTTTCATCCCGCGCTGAAGGCGATCGGCGTGCTGGTCTGCAAATTTAAGCTGGCCTTTCATCAGGCGCATACTTTCAAACAAACCATCTCCATACCTGAAACCACGATTAGCAACCGTCATCAGTTTGCTATCAGCAGGAAGTATTTCTCCGTTAAAATTGATAAACATAGCTTAGTGGTTAGAGATTAGGGGTTAGTTGATTAGTTGAAAATTGCTATTAGTGTAAATGCAAGTTAAGTAATAAAGTGGCTGTAGATTTAACCTGATCTCTAATCTCCAGTCTCTAATCCCTTATCTACACCAACGTATCTCCGCCATTTTTCCAAAACCGATGCAAAATCGGCGGGCAATGGCGCTTCAAAATTTATATTCCTTTTTAATGTGGGGTGTAAAAAGCCAAGCGTTTGCGCATGCAGCGCCTGCCGGGGCATCAGCTCGAAACAATTCTCGACGAACTGCTTGTACTTACTGAAAACGGTGCCTTTTAAAATTTTATCGCCGCCGTAGGCAGCATCGCTAAATAAAGGGTGCCCGATGTGTTTCATGTGCGCCCTTATCTGGTGCGTACGCCCGGTTTCTAATTGACATTCAATCAGCGTCACATAGTTCATCCGTTCCAAAACTTTAAAATGCGTTACCGACCATTTTCCCTTTTCGGGATCATCATAGATCGACATCACCCGCCTGTCGTTTATACTTCGGCCGATGTAGCCGGTCACGGTTCCGTCTTGTTCAAGGTCGCCCCAAACCAGCGCCAGGTATTTGCGTGTGATGGTATGATCAAAAAACTGTTTGGCCAGCCATGTCATTGAACGTTCGTTCTTGCTGATCAACAACAGGCCCGAGGTATCCTTATCAATCCGGTGAACCAGCCCTGGCCTGCCGTCGTTACCGGGCAGTGTCGGCAATTGCTGAAAATGGTACACCAGGGCATTTACCAAAGTCCCCGTATAGTTGTTATAGCCCGGATGTACTACCATGCCCGCAGGCTTGTTTACTACCAATACGTCCTCATCTTCATAAACGATATTAAGCGGAATATTTTCGGGATAAACCTCTGTATCGCGGGGAGGGTGCGGTAATACCACGGATATTACATCGAGCGGCTTAACTTTGTAACTTGATTTTACAGTCACCTCATTTACAAGCACATTACCGAGCTCGATAGCGTTTTGAATTCGGTTACGGGATGCATTTTCAACCCGCGACATCAAAAACTTATCGATGCGCAACAACGATTGCCCTTTGTCAACTTTTATGCGCAGGTGTTCGTATAAATCCTGCTCATCTGCCTCAATTAACTCCGGTTCAATTGTCATTTTGGCAAAAGTACTCGTTTTTCACCTATTGATTAAATGTTAAATGAGTATAAATTTTAAAACCTAATTTGTTTATTATGAGAAAACCTTACCTGTTAATAACCGCCATTTGTATGTTAGTGGCTTTCAATGCGAGCGCACAAAGCGACAGTTTTGATCAATTGATCCGCTCGAGCCCGGCAGATGCCACAAAACTCTTCCAAAATTTTGCCGAACCACTTTTTAAAGGATTTGGAATAGGATTAAACAGCGGCTGGAACAATACGGCCAAAACAAAGAAATTTTTACATTTTGAACTGCGTGTATCTGCTAACGTGGCCCAGGTTCCAATGTCCGGCCAAAGCTTTGATGTTACCAAGATCGGGCTTTCAAACCACTTAACGGTTGATCCGGCATCAACAACCAATTTTGCACCAACATTTGCAGGCGATAAAAATGCAGCAACGCCATTAATGGATATTAAAGATGATAACGGAAATAAGATCGGGACTTTTAATATGCCAAACGGTGTGATAAAATATATTCCCGCACCCGATGTGCAACTTACGATAGGCGTATTCAAAAATACAGATATAACTATACGTACCACACCTACCGTTAATATCGGCAGTAATTCCGGTTCTATCGGCATGATAGGCTTCGGTATCAAACACGATATCATACAGGACTTCGTGGGCAAAAAGGCCAAAAAACTGATCCCGTTTGACCTGGCCATTGCGGTAAATTATAACCGTATCAATTACTCGGCTACGCTTAACGTACAGCCAAATGCCGGCGACCAGCCCGCAACAAGCGGTCAGCCATCAGATTTTTCAAACCAACGGATAAAAGGATATTTCAGCGGTACCAACGTGCAGGCTATAATATCAAAAAAGCTATTATTCTTTACGCCATTCTTGTCGGTTGGTTACCAGGGCGCAAATACTAACGTAAGCGTATTGGGCAATTACCCGGTTTCGTCATCAGCAGGTTTCTACGGCGTTATTACCGACCCAGTACATATCAATGAATCCAGCATAAGCGGCTTTCGCACCGATATGGGTTTTCAATTGAATTTACTTTTGTTGCGTATCTTTGCATCATACAGCCCCGGCCAGTACCAGTCAGTTAATGCTGGTTTCGGCCTCGGTTTCTAAGATGCGTTAATGGATATCGATCTCGAAATTTATAGCCCCGTTCATCAAATTAAAAATAAACTGTTTGATGAACGGGGCTTAACCGTTTTTATGAAACGCGACGACCTTATCCATCCCATTATATCCGGCAATAAATGGCGCAAATTAAAATACATGTTAAAGCATGCGCAGGCCGAAAATAAAACCCACCTGGTAACTTTTGGCGGTGCCTACTCCAATCATTTACTGGCAACTGCAGGGGCGGCAGCAAGGTTTGGCTTTAAATCAACGGGGATTGTGAGAGGCGAGGAAGTAACTAACGACACCTTGTTTCTTTGTCGTTTACACGGGATGGATTTATTATTCACCGATCGCGAAAGTTATCGCGATAAGCCCGCATTGTTCCAAAAATATTTTGCCAATAACCCCGAGGTGCTTTTTATTGACGAAGGCGGTGCATCTGTTGAAGGCGCAAAAGGTTGCAGCGAACTGGTTGATGAGCTTATCGAAACTTATGACCACATCTTTTGTGCCTGCGGAACCGGAACTACAGCAGCAGGCATTTTAAACGGCATTCAAAAGCATTGCCTTCCTACGCAATTCCATGCTGTGGCGGCACTTAAAAATGGCGGATTTCTAAAGGATGAGATCGACAGGTTTTTAAGGTCGCCCGTAAACTACGAGTTGCATACTGATTATCATTTTGGCGGTTACGGAAAAACGGATGAGCAGTTAATCGGGTTCATCAAACAATTTGTAGCGGAAACCGGGATATTGATCGAGCCGGTTTATACAGGGAAAATGCTTTACGCGATATATGACCTCGCAGCTAAAAATTACTTTAAACCGGGGAGTAAAATCCTGGCCATCCACAGCGGCGGGATTTGGGGGTTGCTGGGGATGAGGGAGAAGTTTTATTGATGCAGGATATGGTGTGCAGATGTGCAAAATATGCAAATGTGCAGATTTATCGATGCCCTTATTTGCTCAATTGAACCTCCCAAATCTAAACTTCCCAAAGAAACCATTTCTCACTTTAGTCCAAAAAGTAACTTTAAACAATTTAAAGTTACTTTTTCATCAGTGGGTTCAAAAACCGCTTAATTTTTGCTTTTAAAGGCTTTTTTAGTAAATTTGATAAAACCCTGTTAGTATGTATAACCTATTGGTATCACCCGAAAATGTCCAGGATTCGTTAAAAAAACACATCCTTGCCGATGGCTTTGATCTTACGTTCGATATGGAAAAAAGCAAGGGTGTTTACATTTATGATGCAAAGCATAACCGTACCCTTCTGGATTTTTTTACGTGTTTTGCTTCGGTGCCTTTAGGATATAATCATCCTAAAATGATCAACGACGAGGAGTTTAAAAAAAACCTGCTAATGGCTGCGTTGACCAATCCATCAAACTCTGATATATACACCACGCAATACGCCCAGTTTGTTGAAACTTTTGACAGGATCGGAATCCCTGAATATTTGCCCCATGCTTTCTTTATTTCCGGTGGCTCTCTGGCTATCGAAAATGCCCTGAAGGTTGCAATGGATTGGAAAGTACAAAAGAACTTTGCAAAAGGTTACACCAAAGAGCTTGGCTTTAAAGTGATCCACTTTGAGCATGCTTTTCACGGCCGGTCGGGTTATACATTGAGTTTAACCAATACGCTGCCGGTAAAAACTAAGTGGTTTGCCAAGTTTGATTGGCCGCGCGTTTCGTTTCCGCAGATTAACTTTCCATACAGCGACAGTAACCACGATGACCTGTTAAAACGGGAGGCCTTATCCATCGCCCAGATCAAAAAGGCCTTTGAAGAGAATAAAGATGACGTTTGCGCTATTATTATTGAGCCTGTGCAATCGGAAGGGGGTGATAATCATGTCCGGAAGGAGTTTTTGGAGCAACTGCGCCAACTGGCTGATGAGCATGAGGCCTTGTTGATTTATGATGAGGTACAAACAGGAGTTGGCCTAACCGGTAAATTTTGGTGCCACGAACATTTCGGCGAAAATGCACGGCCGGATGTATTGGCTTTCGGCAAAAAAATGCAGGTTTGTGGTATACTGGCCGGCAGACGGGTTGATGAGGTGGAAAACAATGTATTTAAAGTATCGTCACGCATTAACTCAACCTGGGGAGGAAGCCTGGTGGATATGGTGCGGTCCTCAAAAATAATGGAGATTATACACGAGGATAATTTATGCGATAATGCCGCTCAAATGGGCGAATATTTGCAAAATGAACTCTTAGCCATCTCGCAGAAACATCCCATTATCAGCAACGTCCGTGGCAAGGGCCTGTTAACTGCATTCGACTTTCCAGACAAAAAAACAAAGGATAAATTCATCAAACTCGGGCTCGAAAAAAATGTAATGTTTTTAGGATGCGGCGACCATACTATTCGTTTCAGGCCGGCGCTTATTATTGAGAAAAAACATATCGATGATGGCCTTACAATACTTCAAAATATATCCTCATCGCTTTAGTTCAGCGAATTTCACTACAGGTTTATTATTATAAGCCTGTATCACCTTCCTTTTCGTATATAATAAGTAGCGAAGGCGGTCAGCTGAGATTATCAAGTATTATATATTAATATATGCTATTTTTTTACCAAAATATGCAATATTTTTAATTATTATACTCATTAAATTTGACCCTTATACTATTGTTAAATATTAAGCGAGACACACAATGAGCAAACACATTGAGAAATTAAAAAAACAACTGGTAGAAATATCTGAGGTTGTTAATTCATTCCGATCCGAAGCTGTACAGGTTAGGGTTGTTGACAGGTTATTGGATGCAATAATAGAATCGGAGAAAGCAGATGTTGAGAGTAATGAAATATTTAACAAAAAGGGTTATAAAACAAGATTAAATGGCGATAGTGATCATAACGGTTTTCGGGCCGCTAAGAAACCAGGTGCAACCAAAGTGTTAAACCAGTTGCTTAATACCGATTATTTTCACACACCGCACTCCATCTCGTCGATAGCAAATTATTGTAAAGACAAATTCGACTCTGATTTTAAAACCTCGGAGCTTTCTGGCATCCTGTTAAAACTTGCCAACGAAAATAAGCTGAGAAGAGAAAGAAGCAACGAGAATAACCGTTTTGAGTAT
>CAZZUU010000048.1:0-15479 GCA_964657275.1 uncultured Mucilaginibacter sp.
TCTTCCAAATACTCATGCAGCCAAACCGCATGATTACGTGAGGTGGACAGCTTATCCCCTTCCAGGTTTAAAAATTCATTGGCCGGCACATTCTGCGGTAAAATATATTCGCCGTGCGCGTGCAAAATGGATGGGAAAATAATACAATGAAAAACAATATTATCCTTACCTATAAAATGCAGCAGGCACGAATCATCGGCCTCGCTCTTCTGTTTTTTCCAGTAAAGTTTCCAATCCTTACCATTATCCAATGCCCACTGTTTGGTGGCAGATATATAACCTATAGGCGCATCCATCCACACATAAAGCTTTTTTCCTTTCGCTTCTTCTAAAGGAACGTCGATCCCCCAATCCAGGTCGCGGGTCATAGAACGCGGTTGCAGGCCCGATTTTAACCACGACTTGCACTGTCCGAACACATTCACCTTCCAGTCGCCTTCTTTGCTGTCGATCCATTTCTCCAGCCAGGGTTGGTATTTATCGAGCGGTAGGTACCAATGTTTTGTCGGTTTTAATATGGGCGTTTTGCCACTCAGGGTGGATATAGGGTTTATAAGGTCGGTAGGATTTAGCGAAGTACCGCAATTTTCGCACTGATCGCCGTAAGCATTTTCGTTACCGCAATTAGGGCAGGTGCCTGTTATGTACCTGTCAGCTAAAAATTGCTGGTAATCTTCATCAAAATATTGTTCGGAGTATTTCTCAATAAATTCATCCTTCTCATAAAGATTTAAAAAAAACTCCTGCGAAAGGTCGTGATGTATAGCTGATGAAGTGCGGTGATAAATGTCGAACGATATCCCAAACTCCTCAAAGCTGCCTTTTATTTGGTTATGGTATTTATCAATAATAGCCTGGGGGGTAGTGCCTTCTTTTTTTGCTTTTATGGTAATGGCTGCGCCGTGCTCGTCAGATCCGCATATATAAACTACGTCCTTTTTTTTAAGACGCAGGTAACGTACAAAAATATCTGCCGGCAAATACGCACCCGCCAAATGGCCGATATGAAGCGGACCGTTGGCATAAGGCAACGCCGAAGTAATGGTGAACCGTTTAAATTTATTGAGTTTGGACATTAGACGCATGTAATGTGGCAAAGATAATTTTTTTAAGTCGGAAAGTCCGAAAGTCGGGAAAGTCCGAAAGAAAGACAAAAAGTTTCTTTAATATTGATTATGAATGATGTTTCTGGTATTTCTGCGTTTCCCCGTCCTCTTAAAGAGGGTGACAAAATTGCCATAACCTGCCCGGCAAAAAAGCTGCCTAACCCTATGACTGACGCGGTGCAATTACTTCAATCCTGGGGGCTGGAAGTTGTATTAGGCGAAACGGTTGGTGCCAGCTACCACCAGTTTGCAGGTGACGACGACCTGCGGGCACGCGATATGCAGCGTTTTATCGACGATGACAGCATCAAAGCCATCGTAGCCGCACGCGGTGGATACGGGACGATCAGGATGATTGATAAAGTCGATTTTAGCCATTTTGCCGAAAACCCAAAATGGCTGGTGGGCTTTAGCGATATCACTATTTTACATGCACACCTATTTACCAATTATGGCGCGCAAAGCATTCACGGGCAAATGCCTGTAAATATCCCCGATGCATCCAAACATTCGTTAGAAACTTTGAGAAAAGCCCTGTTTGGCGAAGAACTGCATTATCAATTCGATTCGCATGCACTAAACCGAAGCGGCGATGGCTCTGGCGTTTTGGTGGGTGGGAATTTATCATTGTTAGCGGCTATAGCCGGATCGGGTTCTGATCTGAACTACAACGGCAAAATACTGTTTATTGAAGACGTAGGAGAATATCTTTATGCTATTGACCGAATGATCCGTTCCTTAAAACGTGCAGGCAAGTTGAAGCATTTGGCGGGTTTAATAGTTGGAGGTTTTACAGATGTAAAAGACAATGATATCCCGTTTGGACAAACCGTGCCCGAAATTATTATGGAGGTGGTAAAAGAATATAATTACCCGGTATGCTTTGATTTCCCCGCCGGGCACATTCCGGATAATTGCAGTTTGATATTGGGTAAGATGACAGATATCACCGTAAACCGGCAGCATGTAAATATCCGTTAACTGCAAACTAAAATTTAAGAAAATGGCACTATTCAGCAACTTAAGTAATTACAAAAACTTCGGTTTATTAATTATCCGCGTCGGTTTAGGCGTAATGTTCATTTGGCATGGTTTTCCTAAATTAATGGGCGGCGTAAAAACGTGGGAACAATTAGGCAGTTCGGCCAGGTATATGGGTATCCATTTTTTACCCATGGTATGGGGGCTGTTAAGTGCATTGGTAGAAACATTTGGCGGGTTCCTGCTGATCATCGGCCTGGCGTTCCGCCCGGTTTGTATCTTACTCGTTATCAACCTTATGGTAGCGGCAGCTTCTCAGTTAGGCAGAGGCAATGGATTAGAAGGCGCTTCACATGCTATAGAGGATGCGATTATGTTTGCAGGTTTACTTTTTTTGGGACCAGGAAGGTTTAGCGTAGATAAAAAGTAGTTCTGTAATCGCTACTCCTTTATGGATTTTAAGGGATAGTTTTTAATTTGACGACCTTACTTTAAGTAAGCATTTGAAAATGGACTTAGTGGCGCCTTTAATCAATTAAGCACCTTTCATATCCTACCGTTAAAGCGTTTCATTATTGCGCTTATAATTGTTCACGTGATTTTTAAATTTATAGATAATAAAAAAGGAGTCGGTTTTTGCCGGCTCCTTTTATCATTAAAGTATTTAATTATTGTGCTTGCAGTACTAATTGAGCAGTACCAAATGAACCGGCTGATACAGTAAATTCAGGCTCTATACTTAAAATAAGTGAACATGGAAGAACGTAGTTATCAGCACTTGGAAAATTACTCACGCTAACATTACCGTATGGCAATACAGGTCCATAGTCACCAATAACGGTTGTCGCAACTGAAGTCGTGTTATTCACAGGATTGACAGTCACTACAACAGAAGCGTTAGCAGGACCATAAACAAAAGAAAGATGGGTTGCATCAATTATCGTTACCGATACAGTTGCCGGAACAGGATATGGAATCTGTGGATCCCAATCATCAGTAATAACATTAAATTTAACTGTACTACCAATAGCGCCATAATCTGTCATAATAAATTTACAAACTGCTCCAAATGTTATAGCCGGACTAAAGCCAGGCGCAGACAATATACCTGAACCATAAGCTGTTCCGGTGGCCGGAAATGCAGGGTAAAACTTACCATCGGCGGTAGTTACGTTTGCACCTATCGAAAACTTATCTCCAAGTACAATTGCTGCCCCAAAAAGATTATGAAGCTGCAACCCACTCACCGAGAAAGATGATGGGAAAGTTGTGACGTTAGCGTCAAGTGTTTTGACCATAGTAGGGTCGCCGTTTTTTTCTACTACAATGTCAAACTTGGCGGGTTTAGCCCCATTTGGAAAATATAGTGAAACTTTAAATTTCCCATTGAAAGCATCCGCTGTTTGAACTGCAATTGTTGCATCGCCTGTAGGATCAATGGTAATTAACGGAGCTGGTATCTGCTCAAGCCCGGTTGGCAGCTTCGGGTTATCTCCCTTACGGCACGATACTATTAACAGCAGTGATGCGAGGGTATATGTGATTAATTTTTTCATAATTATTATATTAAGAGAATCTTCGATTTATTTTAATATCACTACTATTAATGATTAAGGGGTATTGTTCCTGGATCCCAAAATACAGGGTATGTTTCCGGAATTTTCTGTTTTGGAGCATTTGAATTAGTTTGCAATTCAATGCTATACCATGGCAAAGATCTAGGATAACCCCTGAGCAATTGAACAGGTACTGCTGGTTGCGGACCGCCAAGTGTAAGGTCACCATTAATCGGTGGCTGCACAGTGTGATTAGGTGCAATAGCGGGATTGTTGGGATCAAACATAATAGGGAAACCTGTTCTCCTATAATCAGTGTAAGCATCAACCGCGCTACCAAAACTCGATATCCATTTTTGGGTCATAATTGACTCCAATTGCGTTAATGCAGGAAGCGTGCTTTGTTTTAAGTCAGGAGCGGCATTTGACGTGGAACTAGCGTCATAAGCTGCCAGTATGCTATTGACATAAGTAGTTTGAGCCGTAGTACCAGAAATTGACGGTACCGTTTGTGATGGCTTTACGTAATTAGTTATCACATAATCTATTTGTTTAAACGACTCGTTCATCGCCGACGCAAAAGTTGACCGGGCATTTCCGCTCACCACGCCTGTTTGCATCAACTCAGCTTCCATATACAATACATCAGCGTAAGTAATAAAACGATAAGGTGCTGCACCCGTTCCACTAGTCGCGTTAACACCGACAGGGTTGCCGCCTGAATCAAAAGCGCCAGCACCATCATCATAACGGCCACCTACAGGATAAATACCCAGTACTGTAAGGAAGTTTTGTTGATTCTGTGCGGCATGTTGGCCTAACGAACCGAAGTAAATAGATACAAATCCGGTGTCCCTGTATTCTGTAGGATTTTGATCAACAGCATTGCCATCTACTTGTTTAAAGAAATAATAAGGCATACGGGGGTCTGTAATACCGGTATAAAGCCTTGTATTGTACCCCTTTAAAATTTCATAGAACCACGGGCTGATGTAATCTGTTCTTTGTGAAGCGTAATAATCGCCAAAACCAGGGTTTCTGTCATCTGTGGCTCCGTTAGGTCCGTAAGGCAACAAAAAGCTTTCTGACGTTTGAGCGATTAATGACGCCGGATTTGAAACAAGTGTATTAATAGCAGCTGCGGCAGTAGAGCTGGTGGAGCGTTCCTGCAATAGTAGTTTTAATTTTATGGTATTTGCTGCTTTGGTCCATTTGGCAACACTGCCACCATAGATTACATCGTCGGTAGCCGGCTTCTGCGTGTTTGCCGCTGTGGTGCTGCTTAAATCTGCAATGCCCTGGTCTAAAAGTGCCAGTAATTGAGGATATATCGTCGAACCTTTATCAAAATGAGGGTTCCGCACACCTCCTGTCACTAATTTACCGGCCTCGCTATAAGGAATATCACCATAAGCGTCCACCATTTGGCTAAATCCGTATGCCTTTAAAATTTCAGCAATACCAAGATATCTTGAATTACCATCGGATGAGCCTTCGGCAATGATATCATTTAAGTTGGTCACCACTGAGATATAAAAAGTAGTCCAGTTAGTTGTAATATAAAAATCATCGCCTGTTGCACCATATTGGTCAGGATCTTCCCTAACATTTATGCGGTGTACGTAAGTTTCTAAATCGTTACTTAAACCGCCAACGGTTCCGTTTCCAATTGACAAGCTGTTGCCCAGGTTTTTTTCAGCCAATGGAAGTAATTTTGATTCAGCCAGTTTCACCGGATTATTCGGATCCGTATTTATATCCAGCTGTTTTTTGCATGATGTTATCAGGATAACACCCGCTGCTACTATATATTTTAATTTGCGTATCATGTTTACTAATTTTTTAATGGTTAAAAAGTTACAATAAGATTCACTCCATAACGCCTAACCGTTGGTGCCGATGATAATTCAATACCTTGTATGTTTGAGGCTCCAAAAGTTCCGGTTTCAGGGTCAAAATTTGTGTACTTAGGCACGTGAGGTGCGTAGTAGAATAAATTTTTTCCTGATAAGCTCACCTTTATTGCTCCAACAGGCCATTTGCTGTAAAACGATTTTGGAATACTGTATCCAAAAGTAACTTCTCTTATCCTGTATACTGTTGCATCAAACACATCCCATTCGGTTGCTGAGTTGATACCAAAAGTTTCAGAAGCTCCGCCTGATGCAAAATACAAGTCATTCGTGCTTATTTGGGTAGTATTCTGTATTTCCTTACCGCTAGCATCTAAAATAGGTGCGCCGGTAGTGGCACTGCCATAAACGCCGGGGATTACCCATGTACCGTTCCTGTCTTGTGTGTCTTTTGTAACACCACGACCAAGTAAGGTATTAACTGTTTCTGAATAAACATCTCCACCAATATGGGCGTCTATCTGGAAGTACAGGGAGAACCCTTTATAAGAAACTGTGTTGGTTAAACCCATTATCGCTTTAGGATTAGGCTGGCCAATCTCCGTTTGATTTGGGTTTTCGATAAGCGTACCGGTTGCAGGGTTAATGATCAGGTTGCCATTAGCATCCCTGTAGTTAACCGTACCTCTGAAATAACCATAAGGTTTGCCCACTTCCAGGTATGGCGATATGGTATTTAACACGCCGCCTAACAATACCCTGGTAATACCGGGGGCCAGCGAGGTAACCGTGCTTTGGTTATGTGCAAAGGTAAAACCTATGTTCCAGGTAACAGCTGATTTAACAGGAACCACGTTTAAGGTTACTTCAATACCTTTATTGTTTATAGAGCCAAAATTAGAGAAATAAGTGGAATAACCTGTGGAAGGAGCTACCGGAACAGGTGAAAGCTGGTTGGTACCGTTCCTGTTGTAATAAGCAACATCAAGTGCTATCCTATCCCTGAAAAATCCAAACTGTGCACCAATTTCAGTTTCAGTTGTAAACTCAGGTTTCAGATTCGGGCTGTTTGCCTGAGAGTTCTGAAAACCAGTACTTTGACCAAGGAAGTTAGTTCCTACAACGAAAACATTACCGGTCTGATATGGATCAGGCGCATTACCCACCCTTGAGTAACTTGCCCTTAATTTACCAAAATCAAAAACATCTGACTTTATTTTAAACGCATCTGTGAAAACAAATGATCCTGCAGCCGAATAGTAGAAATAGTTGCGTGAATCTACCGGAAGTGTCGATGCCGATTCATTACGGCCTGTTAAGTTTAAAAAGGCGTAATCTTTAAAAGCCAGGTCGACATCAGCAAAAAGCCCTAAAAGCCGTTCCCTGAAATAAGCATCTTCGTCAAAAATTTGCTGTGAAGTATTTGTCAGGCTATGAATGCCACGTACAACAAATTGATTTCCGGTCTCGGTAAGGTCGGTAGTAGTACGTTGGTTGTATTCAAAACCGATTATCGGTTTTACTGTAAAATCCCTGGAAATATGGGGCGTGAATGACAACAAAGTTGTCGACTCAATTTCAGCTTTCCGATAATTATCTATTGTTAGGCTACCCAATCCCTGAGCAGCTCTTGAACCTATTTCAATAACCTCACGGCGGTCAAGTGTATTTACGTTTGTTCCTAAAGCAAAAGAAAGGTTTACCCATTTGGTTATGTCTTTATCCGCTTTAAAATTAGCAATAAGCCTTTCCTCGTCTGTTGTTGCCGTGTTGTATTTGGCAGACCATCTTGGGTTATCAAACTGACCGCCACCATTTGGTGTAACCGGCAGGCCATTAGCGTCTTCAAACGGCAGGTTCAAATCCCAGTTACGGGCCAGGAACAAACTACGTGCAAACTGCGATGGCACACCGCCTACCTGGTTTTCACCAAAGTAACCGCTCAATTGGGTTGAACGGCTGTAACTTGCATTAGCATGTACGTTTACACCATTGCTTAGTTTTGAATTCCCTCCGATTGCAAAGTTAGTTCTTTCGTAAGTAGCATTGGATACATAACCCTGCTGATTTAATTGAGACCCTGTAGCCGATACCGAATTTTTTTCGTCGCCGCTGTTTATAGATACCGAATTTTCGAATACCGAACCGCTTTGAAACAAGTCTTTTACGTTATTTGGATAGGCCTTATATGGAACGGTAGCACCAAACATGGTTGGGAAAGCTGCCGCATAAGGGCCCCAGGTTGGTATAGAAGTAACTCCATTTGTGCTCAACAGCCCATTTACACCGTTAACGGGTGCATTGAATGCGGGGCCCCATGAACCGTTTGAGTTAGAGTAGTTACCCTGTGAACCTGCGCCATATAGATTTTGGTAATCAGGTAAATTCGCGATTCGTTCAGTAGAAGCTGATGAACTGAAAGTAATTTCAGTGCCTTTTTTGCTTCTGCCTGCACTACCCGACTTGGTGGTGATCACAATAACGCCGTTCGCAGCACGTGATCCGTATAGAGCCGCGCCGCTGGCGCCTTTCAATACTGTCATGCTTAAAATGTCGTTAGGATCCAAATCGGCAATACCGCTTCCGTAAGCAGCACCTCCGTTTGTTTGGCTGGTAGTAGTTACCTGGTCATTACTGAACGGAACACCGTCAACAACAAACATCGGCTGATTGTCACCAAAAAATGATGCAGCACCCCTTATGTTAATACGGGTAGCGGCACCAGGTGTACCTTCAGAGTTGCGGATATCAACACCGGCAACTTTTCCATCAAGTGCTTTAAGCACATCAGGCTCAGATTTTTGAAGGATTTGCTCAGGTTTTACCGAAGTTTCAGCATATCCCAAAGATTTTACTCTTCTGGAAATACCTAAGGCACCTGTAACAACAACTTCATTTAGTTGCTGGCTGTTTTGAACCAACGCAACATTGATTACGCTTTTTGTGCCAACAACAATCTCTTGTGGATTGTAGGCAATAAAAGAATATACAAGGGTTGCTCCGGGACCTACACTAATTGTGTACTTACCATTGACATCTGTAGGCGTGCCAATGTTTGTTCCTTTAATCTTTACCGTTACACCTGGTATTGGTAGGCCGTCCTCTTTGGCCGTTACCGTACCAGTAACAGTACGGTTTTGTGCGAAAACCTGGGTTACAGATAACATCAGGAAACACAAACTTACTAGTAGAAGTTTTTTCATGTTTGTTAATAATAAGATCAGTTAATAGTTAATTAATTATAAAAGTACTGTTACATTATCAAATTGTCAAGTAATTTCTTTCAAATCGCCACTTTTTTTTAAAAAAAAGCAAGTTCTATAACTATTTGTAATTATTTTAGTACTATGTATTGCATAATACAATTTAAAACATATATCTTTGCCTTATGATTGTTGAAAATACACAAACTCAAATGCGGAAAGGGATACTGGAGTATTGCATCCTTTCTATTATAGCTAAGGGCGAAACCTATGCTTCAGATATAATTGCCGAGCTAAAAAAAGCCCAGTTACTGGTGGTTGAAGGTACCTTATATCCCCTGTTAACGCGGCTAAAAAACAACGGGCTTCTTACCTACAACTGGGTGGAGTCAACTTCGGGGCCGCCAAGAAAATATTATGTTTTAGCCGATGAAGGCAGAGCAGTGCTGGAACAACTCGACAAAACATGGGAAGAGTTATCATTTGCTGTGCAAACAGCCATCGGAGACAGGAAGCAGTAAGCAGTTGGCAGTTGGCAGTAAACACGCAAATTGACCTAAACCAATGAGCTAATGAACAAATAAACTAATGAACAAGTTAATGAACCAATAAATATCATGAATAAAACTATTATCATAAATATAAACGGCATTGTATTCCACATTGAAGAGGATGCCTATGAGATACTGAAGAATTATATGACGGATGTGAAGCGCCATTTTGCAACCTCGGCGGACAGTCTCGAAATTACAACGGATATTGAAAACCGCGTTGCCGAAATGTTTAGTGAAATACTCGAAAAAGAAGGCAAACAGGTTATCGTAGACCAGGACGTGAGACTAGTAATTGAACAAATGGGTTCAGTAGCCGACTTCGAAAACGCAGATGAAGATCATAAAACAACATCCGCCACGTTTGCTTATACCGAGCGCCGTCGCCTCTTCCGTGATCCTGACGATCATTTGGTAGCCGGTGTTTGCTCAGGTATAGCCAATTATTTTGATATAGAGCCTGTTTGGGTAAGGCTTGCCTTTGCCTTGTGTACCTTATTGGGCGGCAGCGGGTTTTTATTATATATTATATTATGGTGCGTGGTACCCAAAGCCGCCACCCGTGGCGACAGAATGGCCATGAAAGGTGAAAAACAAAACCTCCAGGGATTTAAGAAGAATCTCGAGGACGAATTAAATTCGGTACGCAGCAACTTGTCAAACATCAGCTCAGAAGCCAGGCCATTTGTATATAAGGCCCGCGATTTCTTTGGCGATTTCTTTTATCACCTGGGAATGTTTTTTAAGGGCGTAGGTAAATTGCTGATAAAATTGGTGGGAGTATTTATACTGCTGGTTTGTTTCGGCATTGCGATTGCACTGGTTGTGATGTTTTTTGCATTTATCGTACTTAAGGAAGGCAACCCGGCTACTTTTTTCCCATACCAGGTAGTAGGCAGTGAATATTTCGACAATGTTTTCATTTGCGTATTTGTGGTTGTTTTTGTGCCGGTGCTCAGTATTATACTGGTTACAATAAAAGGGATTTTCAATGTCGGCAGTATCGGGCGGTCTACAGGCTCTGTTTTTTTGATCATCTGGCTGTTCTCATTAGGCACACTGATATATTATGGTGCTAAAATAGCAGGCGGTTTTCGTGAGTCGGCGCACATTACTGAAACCATTAATTTAAAACCAACTGCAAACAACACCTATTATTTAAAATTAAACGACATCAAATACTTTACACATGATGATAGTGTTAAGCTCGATATTAAAAATCATTTTAAAAACATGATAGTGACCGATGATGGTTTTAATGATGACCACGACGAGCCTAACAATGTTTCTATTGAAATTGAAAAAAGTGATGTAAACGTCCCCACGCTGGAGCAGACCTTCAGCGCCAAAGGAGGTAATTATGAAGATGCACTGCTTAACGCCCGTAGCACAAGCTACGTATTTGCCCAGCAAGATTCGGTTTTAAAATTTGACTACGCCCTGCGCAAACGCCCCAATATTTCGTGGCACGATGAAGAGGTTAAGCTCACTTTTAAAGTACCGTTAAACGCAAAAGTGATCATTGACGAACGGTTGCATAACTATGTGAGGGATGTCAATTTTTACGAATGCAGGGATATGAACAAACAGGATAAAGCAACAGCAGCCACATTTATTATGACGGATGACGGGTTGCAATGCAAGGTTGACACCCTGGTTATACCCAAAAAGGATAGCCTTAATACTACGAAGCGAACGGACACGATAAAAACCAAAAAATAAATGGCAAATAATTATCACAAGTATTTTGCTAATGTTTATCGGGGATAATAGTTTACTTTTATAATTCCAAAAAGAACCATTATGAAAAAACCCTTGTTAAACCCCATTGCATTGATATGCTGCTTTTTCATTGCAATCGCCACATTAGCTGATTTGAACGGAAAATGGGCCGGAGTTATTAAAACGCCCGATGGCAACGACCTGCAGGTTACTTATACTTTTAAGGTTGATGGCAATAAACTGACCGGAACTGCTGAATCACCGGCAGGAACGGTGACTGTTGATAATGGAACAGTAGCAGGCGATACATTTAAATTTGATGTAACGGTTGATGGCAAACCTTACCCGCATACCGGTAAGATTTATGCCGATTCATGCGGTTTAGACATTGATTTTGGAGGCCAAAAGGGGCATACAACGTTAAAACGGTTTGTCGACAAATAGTTAAATCGCTAAATCATCAGGCCAAACGGCCTGTTATATATTATATAGGCCCGCTATTGTTTTAGCGGGCCTACTTTATAAGATAAGCGGTTAGTTGTTGTACAGCCATCTTATCCTGCATACCCGTTTGCATATTTTTCACGGTTAACAAACCGCTCTCCATTTCTTCGCTGCCTATAATAATAGTGAAGGGGATATTTTTGCT
The DNA here is from genome assembly GCA_964657275.1 of uncultured Mucilaginibacter sp. Classification (GTDB taxonomy): domain Bacteria; phylum Bacteroidota; class Bacteroidia; order Sphingobacteriales; family Sphingobacteriaceae; genus Mucilaginibacter. Next base: position 11,622 of record CAZZUU010000048.1, read on the forward strand.
ATTGGCGTAATCCAATTGCTTTTTAATTTTGGCGCCTGCGGGGTAAATTTCTGCATTTACATTTTGCGCGCGCAGTTGCTGTAAAACAGGCAAGGCAAATGTTTCGCCATCCTTATCAAAACAACAGATGAGTACTTGGGTAGATTGTTCGGCCGCCGCGGGAAACAGGTTAAGCTCTTCCATCACATCGTAAATACGGTCGGCACCAAACGAGATACCCGCTCCGGTCAATCCTTTTAACCCGAACATTCCCGTAAGGTCGTCGTACCTTCCGCCGCCGCCAATGCTGCCCATAGCCACCTCGTTTGTTTTTACCTCGAATATGGCGCCGGTATAATAGTTAAGCCCGCGGGCCAGGGTAATGTCCAGTTCTAATTTTGCATTTTGCAGTTGAAAGCTGTTGATGTAATTAAATACAGATTCTATTTCGTCGCAGCCCTGCAACCCGATTGATGACGCCGATAAAGCTTTTCGCAAGCTGGTAAGCTTAATCGCATTTGATCCTTCCAATAGTATAACAGGCCGCAGCTTCTCTATATCCTCTACGCTGAAATCCTTTTCCAGCAGCTCTTTTATTACACCATCGAGCCCAATTTTATCAATTTTGTCAATGGCGACTGTAAGGTCTATAATATTGTCCGATTTATTGATGATCTCGGCAATACCGTATAATATTTTACGGTTATTAATTTTGATGGTAAAATCTTTTAACCCCAGCCTGCTGAGCGCCTCATCGTAGATCAAAATAAACTCAGTCTCATTCAAAAGTGAATCTGATCCCACCACATCGGCATCGCATTGATAAAACTCCCGGTAACGCCCTTTTTGCGGACGATCGGCCCGCCAAACCGGCTGCACCTGGAAACGCTTGAACGGGAAAGTGATCTCGTTTTGATGCTGCACCACATAACGGGCAAACGGAACCGTTAGATCATAACGAAGGGCTTTTTCAGAAATGATTGGCGTAAGGTTTTTTGAACTATACTCAAAGCTTTCTGCCTTTTGCTTTTTGCTTTCTGCTTCACTCCAAAAATCGCCGCTATTTAATATCTTAAAAATCAGCTTATCCCCTTCTTCGCCATATTTGCCGGTTAACGTTGATAGGTTCTCCATCGACGGCGTTTCTATCTGCTGATAACCATATTTACGAAACACGCTTTTAATGGTATCAAAAATAAAATTGCGTCTTGCCATTTCTGTTGGCGAAAAGTCGCGGGTACCTTTAGGGACGGATGGTTTGATGGATGCCATGCGGCAAATGTACAAAGTATAGTTTAAATGCCTATTGCGATTGAAGCAGGATAGACATACTTCTTACACATAGCCAACGCCAAGTTAATAACCGGTTATAGCTTTGATAGCTGCTGATGTATTATCTCTTTACATCCATCAAATATCAATTTAAAAACGGGTTCAAATTGATCGTCGCTATAATAAGGATCTGGTACTATCTTATCGCCAAGCAACAATTTTACCTTACGGGTGTCGTTTTCATCGCGTGCCATACTTGTAATGTCTCTCATGATATTGGTGTCCATCGCAAATATCAGGTCAAAATTATCGAAATCGCTTGTTTTAAATTGGCGGCAGATCTGTCCGCTGATGTCAATGCCGTATTTACGGGCCACACGGGTCGAACGCCTGTCGGGATTCTTGCCAATATGCCATGACCCGGTGCCGGCCGAGTCAACATACCAGTCTAACTGGTTATCTTTTACAAGTTGCTGCATAATGCCTTCCGCCAGGGGCGACCGGCAAATATTACCAAGGCAAACCATTAGTATTTTCATGCAAGTTAGGGGTATTCGCTTTAAAACACTTTAGTGCCGAATGTGATTAAAAAATAATAACCAAAGCTAAAAATAATTGGTCTTTTTTTTGGCAATGCGCTCTTAAAAGTTAAAAAAAACAGGAAAAACTATCCTTGCGGGAGTTCAGTACCGGATTTAGCGCGGTACCCTCTGAAATGAACCTTCAGGCGTGTTTGAAAGTATGACTTTAAAGAAGTCCATACAGAAACGGGCGCTACCTTGCTTATATAGCTATGGGCAGGTACATATGATTTAATGATCTCCTTGCAGCCTTCTAAAATCAGAATAAAAACAGGCTCAAAGAGTTTCCTTTCGCCCCGCGGATCGGGCACTATTTTATCATGAAGCAGTAATTTTACTTTTGCGGCATCTTCATCATTACGCGCGAGCCGTAAAATATCGCGGCGGTTATTCATATCCATCGCAAATATCAGGTCGTAAGTATCGAAGTCACTTATTGTAAATTGGCGTCCTATCTGCTTGCTGATATTGATCCCGTGCCTGCGCGCCGTGCGAATAGAGTGGCGATCAGGTTTCTTCCCGATACCAAAATCGCCGGTTCCGGCCGATTCAATTTCCCAGTCAAGGTTTCTGTCTTTTGCCAGGCGTTTCATGATACCTTCCGCCAGCGGCGAGCGGCAAATATTACCTAAGCAAACCATTAATACTTTCATGAAGGGATTTTAACCCCTTTAAACGGCAATAGCTCTTAAAAAGTTAAGTATTCTTTTACACTTATTTTTTTTATAGGGCTTAAATACAGAATTTCACCAAAATGTTAATCAAACAACTGGTTAAGTAATCCCGCCAGCCTTACGCCCGCTTTTAGCAATTGTTGATTTACAATAGCTATGTGGGTAAAATTGTATTTGTAACCTAAAACATCGTTAGGCTTTATCTCAGTGTATAATTTCTGAGCAATTTGATTTGATTCAAAAACCCAATCGCTAACAGGATCTTTCTGCCATTCTGCCCGTTGTGCTGCTGTTGTATGGTTTATTGATGCCGCATATTCTGTAAAACTTAATTGCTGAAAATCAATAAGCCCCGAATCCCATAACGAATGCAGGTTTGTAGGCGTGTTGAGCCAGGTTAACTTAAAATCGTTCCCGCCCCTATCGTCGCTGTGTGCAGCGTGCATGGGCTGATGTATATCTTCTGTAATATGTATCAGCATACGCAGATAAAGCAGCTTGTTTTGGGCGCTGATATTTTTCTTTTTTAATTCGCCGATAAGGAACTGCAATTTGGTATAAGCATTCGTAACGGTATCATGTTTTAAGTATTCCTGCATCTCCGGGTAGGTATAGGCCTTATCAAAATCGATATAATGCCAGGGGGTCAGATAGCTATAAGCGGCATCAGATCGTATAAAATCGGCCCAGTTACCCGCAAGGGCTATAGACTGGTTGCCCAGGATTTTAGCTATAGCCTGTCGTGCCTTAGGAGTTAAATAACTCGCGGCAATTTGACCTGCAATGCGGTGGCCTTGCACCCCCCATGCCGTAGCCCCCATAGGAATGTAAATAATGGCAAGGGCCAACACCAGTTTTTTAAAAAAGCTTGTTTTCATATTACAATGATTTTGGGTGACAAGTTATTCGTTTAACTAAGCGCGTATCAATTGGTATAACGTTTGATGTACTGGAAAATTGAATGGCCATTTCGCCTTTTTTATAAACCTTAAAAAACTCTTCATAATCCCCCGAACGGAAACAGCCTTTATCATCTTTTAAGCTCATATCGGCGTTGCAAAACTGCCCTTTCAGATGCAGCGTGTCATTTTTTTGCGCATAAGTACCCTTTACATATTCTGCCCAGTGCCCTGATTTCATGCACGTATCCGCACCAGTGTTAACTTTGCTATATGACTTGATAGCCATAAAAAAAGAATCGCAGCTAAACTTAAAATCATATAACGAATAACTGACCAATAGCTTTTGTCGCGGCACCGAATCCTGCTGCCACTCGCCCTGTAAATAACTTTCACCGGGTGTTTGCGTGTTTGGATTAGGGAAACAGCCCGTTAACAAAGCGGAAAGCCAAA
>CAZZUU010000049.1:0-15292 GCA_964657275.1 uncultured Mucilaginibacter sp.
GTATTTAGGCGAATAAAATTGGCGCGCTTTGTAAAAACCTTTTGGCGATATGGTTAAAAGGCCTTTTTCCTGTACGGCACCGTCCCTATCATCCCCATGACGGGTGGTAATTACCAAAACGCCGGCCGCGCCGTTTATCCCATATGCAGTTTCGTTAGCTGCTGATGTCAATACTTCTACTGTTTCGATATCATCAACGTTAACCAACGCATCAATATTTGTCGGGCCGTTACTATCGGTGTCGGGTTGTATTTGAATCCCATCTATAACAATAAGCATCGGTTCTTTGCTTCGCGAAAGTGATCTGGACATCATCACATATGCATTTTTTGATCCTTCGGCCCCTAGAAATCTTACTCCGGTTAAACGACCGTTAAATTGCTGTGAAAATACACCACCGCTCCGGGTAAACTGTCCGCGGGTTATTACCTGGTCAGCGAATCCCGCTCCCCCGATATTGCTTGATTTGTATGTCTTCGCGTTAACTTTTACTTCTTTCAGTACAATACCGGTTAGTAATTTATATTTTAGCTGGTCATCCAACTGTGCTTTTTTATTTTCGAGATAACCCTCGTTGGCGCTATATAGATCAGCCTGTTCAAAAAGCAAGTTGGAATCCTCAATAGCGGGAACCGGTTGAATACTTTTAATATAAGTTATATTTGTATTGTCACGCCATTTTCCATTTATGGCTTTTAATACAAAGTGTGAAGAATCCATAAAGGCCAGGTTGTCAAAATGAAAATTTCCACCATCTGCTATAGATTGTGTTAATACTGGCCCGCCGTCTAATGAAAAGAGGGATATTGTGCCGTTCAATAACGGCTTGCCATTTGACAGTGTTGCGTTGCCGTCAATTTCCAGTGCTTTTTCAGGCCGTTGTGTCACCGCAGGATAGGTGTTATTTAATATTTTTTCCCATTGAAATTTGCGATAGCCGTTGGTGAGCATTACCAAATCGAGATCGCTTATAGTTTTTTCGCTTACGCTTGTAAAATAATAATTTGGTTGCTCAACGTAGCCCTTAAGATCATCGGTTAGCAATAAATCGGTTAGTATCGTATTCTCCTTATTCTCGTTGATAGGAACTAAACTTTCATTAGTAACAGAAACGGAGAATTGACCGGTATATAACTTGTCGCTTTTGTTTTTTGTACTCAGTTTAAGGTTTATTTTTTCTCTTTTGGCGTAGCTTTCCTTTTCAGAAGCGATGTTTAAATTTAGCTGATCATTGTGCTGAACAAAAATCACACGTTCTGCTAAAGGTTCGCCTGTTTCTGAGAAGAGCGTAACGTAAGCGATACCCGAATGCAGGTGCTGTTTTGAAACGCCGAATACTATTTGTCTTGCATCAAGCTTGCAGATATAAGTAGAAACCTCGCCGCCCGAATAAATCAATACGGTAAAGCTATTGTTTTTCTTAGCCGCATAGAACGATTTTCCTGCTCCGAGCCTTATAATTGCTGCGTCGGTTAAATCATTATCAACAGCTAAACTTAATCCTTTTGCGTCTGCATCAGGCATATCAAATGTAGCCTTAGAACCATCAGGATAGGTAATTTTTGCCTTATAGGTTTTTCCTTCTTCCGCAAAAAGGTTAAAATAACCCATGCCCAAATGCGCAGATGTAAAGGTGCATACCTGGTTGTTCTGGTTGTCAACTATTTCTCCTTTTACATTAATGCCCAATCCATTGCTGCCAATGGCCTTAAATGCAATTTTTGTTTTAACATCGCTCACCAATGTGCCGCCTTCCGGCATAAACTGAATATCGGCCTTGTTTGATTGTGACTGCGAACCCAATGATGCCTCGGGTATTTTATTTGTCGATAATGATTCAATAGGAATAACCCGGTCAAAATAATTGCCGGTTTGTCCATTTAGCATCCAGCGGGTATATGCCCTTACTCTATAATTGCCTTTTGGCAGCGTGTCGGGTAATGCAAAATCGCCCCACGTTGTTCCATACATCAATCTAAGTTTTAACGATTGCTTTACCTGATTTTTGGGGTCAATCAAATCCGCATATAGTATTCCACTCATATCCGACAATGCATGTTTGTCGCCAACGGTAACGTACGCCTTAAAATAAATTGTGTCGCCCGCTGCGTAATAGGGTTTATCAAAATGAAGATAGGCCTGTTCAGGAGTATGATCTTTATAAAAGGTTGCTAACTTACTGATCGTTTTTTTTGCCACAGTGCTATCTGCTAATGGTGTTAGTTGGGCAAAACAGGTAACGGGTATCAGTATTAACAATAAAAAATAAACTTTTCGCATGATAGAATAATTAAGTTTAACAAAAACATGTGAATGCTGTTGCCGTATACCTATTGCCCCGAAATTAAATAGTAAAATTTTTAGATTTATCGCACCCCGTGCTAAAGGCAAATGCTGTACGGTAATGGTTATTGTTAGCTAAGCTAAGAACGTTTTATCAATATCGCAACATTAAATTTTCAAACGTTTTTGCAATCGTACCTACCGCAATTTATACCGTCTAAGTTTCACATCACCTATGTTGATTAAATCGTCTATTATTTCGCCTTAAAAATCCATTCTTTAATCTTTATTATGGCTGTAAGTTTAATTTATTATAAACCATGATGCCGGAGAGATTATTTTGTCTCTGTCTAACCAATTATAAAAAGGATAAATGAAAAACTTTCTTTCGGTATGTATTGCTGTTGTTTTTCTGCTGAAAGCTGCGGAGCAGGTTAACGCAGGGCCATTAATTAAGCATCGCGATCGATTTTTAATTAATCTTGAAGGAAAATGGGGGTTTCAGATTGATTCGTTAAACAAGGGGATAAAGCAAAAATGGTTTTTGGGGAATTTAGATGACAAAATAAATTTACCCGGTTCAATGACCGAAAATGGCAAGGGAAATGATATCACGCTTACTACACCGTGGACCGGAAGCATATTTGATTCGAGCTATTTTAGAAAGCCGGTTTATGAAAAATACCGCCAGCCCGGCAATATCAAGGTGCCATTTTGGCTTCAACCGGATAAATATTATAAAGGGGCTGCATGGTATCAAAAAACAATAAGCATTCCGGCTAACTGGGGCAACAAACATATCGAGCTTTATTTGGAACGCGTACACTGGGAAACCAAAGTTTGGATCGATGACCAGTTTGTCGGGATGCAAAATAGTTTGGCGGTACCGCATATTTATGACTTGAGCAGGTTTTTAAAGCCAGGCATACATCGTTTAACCATTTTGGTAGATAATTCTATAAAGGAAATAAACGTGGGTCCAAATTCCCATAGTATTACCGATCATACACAAACGAACTGGAACGGAATAGTCGGCCGTTTGGCACTCCGGGCAAGGCCCATGGCCTATGTCGATGATATCCAGATCTTCCCTGATGTTAAAAATAAACAGGTGAACGTCGAACTAAAGCTCATCAGGTGCGGAACCAGGAGCCGCAGCGTCGGCATAGATTTAGATGCTGTATCAAATAGCAGTGGTGCACCGGCATTAAAGGGTCTGAACAAAACGACTGTTCTTACCCAAAATGAAACAACAGTTAAGCTGGTATATCCAATGGGCGGATCACCATTGTTATGGGACGAATTTCATCCTCATTTATATAGGATGAAAGTTAGTTTACGGTCGGGATCAAACGGCCCGGATATCCAAACCAGGATTTTTGGAATGCGCAGCTTCAAGACATCAGGCACCAATTTCACAATTAACGGTAAGCCAACCTTTTTACGCGGCAGCCTTGAATGTGCCGCCTTTCCAAGAACAGGCTATCCGCCAACGGATGTGCCTTCGTGGATGGAGGAACTTAGAACCTGCAAATCCTATGGTTTAAACCACTTGCGCTTTCATTCGTGGTGCCCGCCGGAGGCCGCCTTTGTGGCTGCAGATAGTTTGGGTATGTACCTGCAAATAGAATGTTCATCATGGGCAAATTGGGGAACTACCATAGGTGATGGGAAGCCAATTGACGAATATATTTACCGGGAAAGCAGGGCAATTGTTAAAGCTTATGGTAACCATCCCTCATTTTGTATGCTGACGTATGGAAATGAACCGGCAGGTAAAAATTTGGTGGCGTACCTAACAAATTTTGTAAAATATTGGAAAGCAAAAGATTCTGGAAGGCTTTATTCCACGGGCGCTGGTTGGCCGGTAATAGATGAAAGCGACTATAACAGCACCCCTGAACCCCGCATCCAGCACTGGGAAGAAGGATTGAAAAGTGTCATCAACAATCGTCGCCCCTCCACCGATTATGATTGGTCGGCCATTATCTCAAAATGGCAGCATCCAACAGTGAGCCACGAAATAGGTCAATGGTGCGTTTATCCCGATTTTGGTGAGATCGCAAAATATGATGGCGTATTGAAAGCTAAAAATTTTGAAATTTTTCGGGATCAACTGAGCGCAAACGGCCTGGCCGGTTTGGCGGAGGATTTTTTATATAGTTCGGGCAAGTTGCAAACACTATGTTATAAGGCAGATATTGAGGCAGCGTTAAGAACAAAAGGCTTTGGAGGCTTTCAATTGCTGGGCCTATCGGATTTCCCGGGCCAGGGTACCGCTTTGGTTGGAGCGCTCAATGCTTTTTGGAAACCAAAATCATACGTTAATGGTGCTGATTATAGCCAATTTTGTAATGCGGTTGTTCCCCTGGCCAGGTTCCCTAAAATGGTTTATCTGAATAATGAAGAACTGGATGTGCCTATTGAAATTGCACAGTACTCATCTGATATACTCAAAGGGGTTACGCCAAAATGGGAGATAAGCGCTGAATCGGGGAACGTGCTATTTAGCGGGGATTTCGGAAAAACTAATATCTCGAATGGTAACGGAATAGCGCTCGGAAGAATTAAACAATCACTTAATAAAATAGCAAAACCGTCGAGGTTAATCTTAACGGTTTATGTTGATCAATTCAAAAACTCGTGGGACTTTTTTGTTTACCCAAAAACGTTGCCTAAAACAAATGAAAGCATCCTCGTAACACATGAATTGGATGCAACAGCAATAGATGTGCTGAACAAAGGCGGTAAGGTGTTGCTAACTTTAAGAAAGGGAACATTAAAAGCAGCTATGGGTGGCGATATAGCCATTGGTTTTTCAACCATTTTTTGGAACACAGCCTGGACCCATAGCCAGCCTCCGGTTACGTTGGGGATTTATTGTGATCCTAAAAATCCTGCGTTTAACAATTTCCCCACCCAAAAATTTAGTAACTGGCAGTGGTGGGATGCCATGTCGCATAGTAATGCGATAAAACTTGATTCCGTTGCACCCGGTTTGAAACCATTATTAAGGGTAATTGACGATTGGGTAACAGCACGGTCACTTGGGCTTATATTTGAATGCAGAGTTGGTGCCGGGAAGCTATTGGTATCGGGAATTGATTTGACGACTGACGGTGAAAACCGTCCCGAGGCCAGGCAACTTCTATACAGCCTTACCGACTATATGGGTACCTCCGCGTTCGCTCCTGAAATAGGAGTAGATCAAAAGAAAATTTATTCTTTGTATAAGTAACGTTACGATCTTTTATGCTGATTTTTATAATTAGCTGGCGAAATACCCATAAGCTTTTTAAATAACCGTGAAAAGTAATATGGATCGTCAAACCCTAGCTCGGCACAAATTTCTTTGATGTTCCTGTCACTGAAATAAAGATATTGACAAGATTTTTGCACTTTAAGCTGGTTAAAGTATTGATTAGGCGAACTGCCCGTTTTTTGGCGGAACAATCTGGAATAGTGGGATACTGATAAGCGCCGTTGGGCCGCTAATTCGTCGACCGAATAAAGGTTCTTCAAATTTTTCTTCATGAAAGCGATAGAGTCGGAGATCACATCCTCATCCCGGAATGCCGGGTTGATCTCTTTATAATAGATAAATGATGAAATATAATCCTGTAATTTTATATTTATGACCTCCAGATCCCTTATTTCAAAGCTGTTTTCAAGTAAATTAAATATCTCCTCAAAGATTGCAATCCTTTTTTCGTCATAAGGGATTGAGATCATATCAGGTTTTTTTTCGATATACCTGTTAAACAATAGATCCGCATTTTCGCCTGCAAAATGAACCCAATAAATACTCCAGGGATCCTCTTGCGAGCTTTTATAGTGATGCGGGGTGTTTTTCGGAATAATATAATATGTATTCGGGTTTAGCTGAATGTTACGTTCCTGCAGATAAATGTTGCCTTTCCCTTCTAAACAATACAATAAGATGTGTTGGCCACAGCCAAATTTTCTTTCGCGGTCATGAAAAGTGGCGTGCGGATAATAACCAATGGCAGTGAGGTAAAATCTTTTGATGAGGTCGGCTTTTAGAACGGATTTTTTGATATTCGGGGGCAAAACAATCATTTTTTGGCCTACAAATCCCTGTTTTACCTTACTGTAACCTGGGTTTAAATGGGTTATTTTGTTGTTTTTCATTTCCAAAATTAGGCTGAATAGCTGACAATAATTGAAATAAATTCAGAATTAAAGGTTTGTTAGTCAAATAATCCATTAAAAAGGTCTAAAAATCTATCTTTTCTCTTCGCATCCATGCCTAATCACTAACGATTGGTTTTCCTGTAAATATTTACCAGTGGTCAACTCTGGTTTGATTTGTGAATTTTTGCTTCTATGGGTTAAAGCAAACCTTTTGTGGCTGGCAAGAATTGGCATACGTTACTTAGTATTAGTCTAAAAGTCCATCTTTTTAAATAGTTTGTCCATTTTGGCTCAATACACTAAGTCTTAGTTTTATGTAACCAATTATATAACAGCAATGCTGCTACATTTCGCTTTAAACGGTAGGTTATTTTACAACCTGACAAAAATCGGGGTGATAGTTTATTGCCAATATAACAGCCCAATTTAATTAATAGCTCCAATAATTTTAATCATAAAACCAATGATCTCTAACAATGTATTATTTCCCGGCCGAATGTGCTTAATATTCAATAAACAAGTTGATAATATGTCTGATAGTCCTAATTATTTGACTAATAAGTCCATTTAGTTCGTAAAAAATATTCGTCCATTTGGCCCCGGTGTTAACTGTTAAATGGACACTTTATAGCGCGAGGCTTTAAAATTCAATGAGCAGTTGATAAATAACGGTGTCAGCTATAGACATCGGGATGGCCAATTATAGATAACCTTAATTAAAAACTAAAAACAATTAAACACGCAAACCAAACCAATGAATTATGGAAAAATTTACTTTTACTTTTCACTTCTGGCGAACATTTAGCCTCCTCATCTTACTATCCTTTTCAATTTTTACAAGCAGAGTTTTTGCCCAGGAAACTGCTACTGTCAGCGGCACAGTGACGGGAAAAGAAGATGGAAAATCGTTGCCAGGCGTTAGTGTGGTGGTCAAAGGATCAACCCTGGGAACGCAAACAGATGTAAACGGGCGATATTCCCTTAAAGCGGTCAAAGGATCGGTTTTAACGTTTTCTTTTTTGGGATATCAAACTCTCGAAAAGACGGTAACCGGATCAACATTAAACGCAACACTCGAAATCAGAGAAAATGGTTTGAATGAAGTTGTGGTGATTGGTTATGGTACCACTACCCGGGCAAATATTACAACGGCAGTAGCGAAGGTCGATCCCAAAGTTGTGCCTCAAAGCGCAAATAATTCTGTAGCAGAATTACTATTCGGAAGAGCGCCAGGGTTAAGTGTACAACAATCGAGTACGCAACCAGGCGGGCTTATTAACCTTTCGATACGCGGGCAGGGCGCCCCTTTAATTGTTGTTGATGGGGTAATATTCCCTAATGACGGCCTTGAACCATCGGGCGGCCTTGTTGAAGCAGGCACAAACGGCGTTTCACGCGGTGGACTGGAAGGGATAAATCCAAGCGACATCGAATCTATCGAGATTTTGAAGGATGCCAGCGCGGCCATTTATGGAGTTAACGCAGCCAATGGTGTAATTTTAGTTACTACAAAAAAGGGGAAAAGCGGAAAAGTGAACCTGACCTTTAACGGCAGCCATTCATTTGTAGATAATTCCTCCTATCTGAATCCATTGACCGCCACTCAATACGAATCCCTTTTTGATACTTTCCAAAAAGACCAGTATTTGGGTAATAATTCGATGGCACCTTACGGACCAAATCCGGCTTCAGGTGTGCCGACGCCGAAGTATTCTGCTGCACAAATTGCCGCAGCCGGAGCGGGTACAAACTGGCTAAATCAAATATTCCAAAAAGGGTATATCGATAACGATAATTTAAGCGTAAGCGGGGGCACTGATAAAACCACCTATTATTTCTCGGGTGGATATTTTAATCAACAAGGAACCTTAAAAGGATCAGGCCTTACAAAATATACCGGACGAACAAACTTATCTTTCGAACTGGCCAAATTTGTCACTTTAAATACCAATTTTACGGGGAGTAATAATCAATATCAAAACTCGTCTTCAGGCGGGCAGTATGATGGGTCGGGATCACAGGGATTCGGTATAGTACAGGCGGCGCTGGCTTACCCTGCAAATATCCCTGTTTACAGCAACGGCGCGCTTTCGAGTTTCGGTACAACTTCCAACCCGGTAGGGCTGGAGCAGGTGCAGGACCGTACCGCCTATCACTCATTGAGCACCAATATCTCGGCTGATTTTAAGATCATTCCCGGGGCATTAACCGGACGCCTTTTATTCGGCGATAACTACGAGAATGCCCAGCGCGATTTTTTTGTGCCAAGTACAGTGTTTTTTTATCAGCAATTTCTTTCGAGAGCGTCTTTAAACCACAATGAGCGCGATAATCAAACCTTAGAAGCTACTTTGAACTATAAAAAGAACATAGCAAAGTTTCTTGATTTGGATGTTGTTGGTGGCGTGGGTCAGTATATCAGTAAATATAGTTCTTTTAACGCCGAAGGCACCGGCGCTGAAGACGGTTTAGGAACTACCGACCTTGGTGCCGAAACAGGCAATATTGCAATTGCCTCGAATAGATCACAAAATACAACGCGGTCTTATTTTGGCAGGGGAACTTTTAACTTTCTCGATCGGTACCTTCTTTCTTTATCAGTTCGTGATGACGGCTATAGCTTGTTTTATCCTAACAACAAATATGCTTTATTTCCTGCCGCATCAGTGGGTTGGAAAATTAACGAAGAACCTTTTTTCAAAAATATAGAGGCGATTGACCTTCTGAAAGTGCGTGCCAGCTACGGTATAACCGGGCAAACCATTGGTTCCGCGGCTTATGGTGGATTTGCGCCAAACGGAGATAACATATTCCTTGCAGGGGGTGCTGAATATGTAACAATAGCCCAATACGCGCTGGATAATCCGAATCTGATCTGGCAAAAAACAAAAAACAGAAATATCGGCCTTGATTTCGGGCTGTTTAAAGACAGGTTATCTGGCTCTGTTGATGTATTTCAAAATGACATCACAAACTTGCTGAGTCTTACCGCTCCAACGGCCCCGTTAGATCCATTATTTACCCAAACAATCAATGGCGCGCACCAGGTAAGAACGGGTTATGAATTAGCATTGACTTCGCATAATGTAACAGCAACTGATTTTGACTGGAGCACCGTTTTAAATGTTTCTCATTATAATTACCGCTGGCAAAATCAGTTCCCTTTTACCGTTTTGCAGGCATATCAGTCTGTTACCGATGCGGTTGACGAAATATACTACTACAAAACCTCTGGATTGTTGAAAACCGGCCAAACGGTGCCAACTTCACAGCCAACAAAGGGTGGTGCAAATTTACCCGGGTCGCCAATTTTTGTTGATAAAAACGGAGACGGGAAACTCGATTACAAAGATGTTTACAAGATGAACCCCGACCCGAAGATCAACATTGGTTTTGGCAATACTTTCAGATACAAACAATTTGATTTGACGGCATTTTTCTATGGTCAGTTTGGCGGCCATGCTACCAACTTAAACAATGCCTGGGGTGATCCTGTGGCCATTGCTTCAGGTGGCCAAAATGGTACTGTACAGGCTTTCAACGTGTTTAGCTCTGCAAACCCAAGCGGAACAAGGCCAAGCGTGAATTATGTGGAAAGCGCTGTGGGGTTACTTGTTCCATCAGATTTAAACCTGGTAAGTACCAACTTTGTTCGCTTGCGTAACCTTACACTGGGTTACACCTTCAATTCTTCTTCAATCAACAAATTCGCCAGGTCTATCCGCGTATTTGCTGATGCGCAGAACTTGTTCATTATAACTAACTACAAAGGTGTCGATCCTGAAGTAACTTATTACGGCGTGAAAGGCGGATATGCGCCATACCCGCCAACCAGGACGATATCGCTCGGTGTAAAGGCATCTTTTTAATATCTGGATCAATGAAAAAAAATAAAAATATGAAAAAAATTAGCATTTTAATTACGGCGTTATTGGTAATAACAGGCTGTAAAAAACTCGACCCACAGTTGTATGGCAGTTTAAATGCCAGTACCTTTCCAAAAACCGCTGCCGACTTCACGGCTTACACTATTCAGGCTTATGAGCCGTTCCAGGCAAAATGGGGCTATAGCGACGGTGCTGCTTATCAGCCTTGCTGGTTCAGTCCGCAATATGGTAACGTCATGGAATTTGATTACGGAACAGATGAAATGAACACATTTACCGGTTGGGGCGGTATATTTACCCAGTTTAGCGAGGCCGACTATACACCGCTAATAAGCATGCCGGATAACAATAATGATCATTTTGAAAAAACCAGGTTTATCACCAGGTTAACTCAGATGATCAGTGTTATCAATAAATCCGATTTAGATCCAACTCAAAAAAATGAGTTTATTGCAGAAGCCAGGATGTCACGAGGCTGGAATATGTATTTTCTGCTACAATTATATGGCCCGGTACCGGTTATTCTGGATCCGACTTTGATTGGTACAAAAGCTGAAAGTGATCTTACACGTCCGAGCAGGACATCTTACGTTGCTGACATTGTAAGCGATCTTACATTCGCTGCCGCTAATTTGCCTGCTACGCCGGCAACTTATGGCCGTTTTAATTCGGCCCTTGCGCTGACCGTCTTGATGCGCACTTACATGAACGAGCGTGATTTTACTGATGCTATACCTGTAGGCGAAAAAATAATGACTATGGGTTATTCGTTAGTGAACAATTACGCCAGTTTATTTACCACTGCCACTGAAATAAATTCGGAAACCATTTGGGCTGCCATTTGCGGTGCGGGATCGGATGGAAAGAACACCTCAGTGGGCTTTAACCCGCTTGATTTCTATGCCTATCCCGGCGACTTTCCCGGCAAGGAGGTTCAATATCCATGGGGTTATGCTGCAAATGCACCATTTTCAGCAACCTGGCAGTTTTATAATTCCTTTGATCCTAATGATAAAAGACGGAGTTTACTTATTGCGAGCTACACCAACCGTTCAGGTGGTATAACAAACCAGGCAAGTGGCCTCACCGGGCCGGTAATTGCAAAATATCCTGACAATGACGGACCTGGAGGGTCATTTCAAGCAAATAACGAACCTGGCGCGCGTCTTGCGGACGTGATGCTGATGCTTGCCGAAGCACTAAACCAGGTTAGTGGCCCCAACCCCGAAGCCATTGGCTATGTAAACCAGGTTAGGGCTGCACATGGTGGTTTAGGCGCTATGCCTGCATCCGCCACCGTAGATAAACCTTCTTTTGACGCGTGGATATTGAAAGAGCAGGGCTGGGATCTCTATTTTGAAGGCGACAGAAAAATGGAACTGGTTAGGCATAATCAATATAACCAGGCCTTGCTGTCGGTTGGTAAAACACCTACAAGTTATCTTCAGCCTATTTCCTATTTTAATATAGCTGCAGGTAAAGGTACGTTGACCCAAACTCCGGGATATTAAGACATAAAACAAATTAAGGCTCCCTCGTACCTGCGGGAGCCTTTTTTATTTCCTTTAATTTGATAATAATGAAATGCAGTTTTCTCGCTTTAGCGCTCCTTTTTATCGCCTATGGGGTTATTGCGCAGCAAAAACCAACGGGCGCTGTAAGAACAGCCTATGCTGATAAAAAAGGCGTGATACGATGGACTGATGACGATAAGGAGCTTGCACTTTTCGGCGCAAACTATTGTTTGCCGTCGGCATGTGATTACAGGGCGGGGGGTTATGTTACTAACGACCGCAAAAAAATGGTTGACCAGGATATGGCCCATTTTGCCCGAATGGGCTTTGATGCGCTAAGATCCAGCTTTTGGGGCGACTTTGAAAATACCGACAGAGCCGGTAACCTAGTAAATAACGATCACCTGGATTTGCTGGATTACGTAATTTCAAAAGCAAAGGAGCGGGGTATCTATATATTATTAAGCCCAATAGTGACTTATAGTTCGCAATGGCCCGACGCAATGGGTGATACCATGAGCACAAAAGGAAGCCTGTCGATGACCTTCAAGAAGTCGGAATTGGGTACCAATCCGAAGGCTATAGCCGCCGAGTGTAATTATATCACCCAGCTTTTGAATCATATCAATCCATATACAGGATTAGCTATTAAAGATGATCCGGCGGTTGTTTTTGTGGAAATGATAAATGAACCGTGGCACCATGCCGATGACTTAGAAGGTTCAATAAAATATATCAACGCATTGGTGGATGCGGTAAGAAACACCGGCTGCAAAAAAGTGGTGTTTCATAACGTAAGCCAGGATTTTAACATTGCCAAAGCAATGGAGAAAAGCAAAATACAGGGCGCTACATTTGCCTGGTATCCTACCGGATTAAATTCCGGTCACACGTTAAAAGGCAATTATCTGCCGGTGGTTGATGAATATTCTTCTGAAATGTTAAGGCCCGAACTTTCAAAACTTGCCCGTATTGTTTACGAGTTTGACAGTCCCGACTATCTTACCGGGTATATGTACCCGGCCATGGCAAGGTCTTTCCGGCGGATGGGTGCGCAGTGGGCATCGATGTTTTCATATGATATGCTGGCTACCGCGCCGTACAACCTGGGCTGGCAAACACATTACCTCAATATGGTTTACACACCTACCAAAGCAATCAGCGCTATTATAGCGGGGGAGGTGATGCGTAATATCCCGATGTATAAAGATTACGGCAAATACCCCTCCAATACCAGCTTTGGCCCTTTCCGGATTAGTTACCAGGATAATCTTGGTGAAATGAATGCGCCCGAAAAGTTTTATTACACCAATACTACAACATCAACGCCTGTAGCAATTGATCATCTCGATAAAATTGTGGGTTATGGCTCGTCGCCTGTTGTTAATTACGAAGGAAAAGGCATTTATTTCCTGGATAAGATCAGTAAAAACACCTGGCGGTTAGAGGTTTATCCTGATGCCGTACAGGTAGATGATCCGTTCAAAATGCCAAGCCCCGGAAAGGTGGTCACCAGAACCATTCATCACATTTGGCCCATGCAGGTTAAGCTGCCCGGTTTAGGGAATTCATTTGACGTGATCCCGTTAAATGAAAACAATACCTATTTTACCAAAGCGACAGATTCAAAAATTGATATACAGCCGGGCGTTTACATTTTAACAGCCGATAAAGGCTTTGATAAAGCCGCCCTGCCTTCGTCAATTGGCTATGTGAAAATGAATGAATTTGTATGTCTAAACGATCAGCAGTTACCGTTGCAGCTAGTTGCCGGTAGCCAGTTGGAGTTTGTTGCAGGCAAGCCACTTATAATTACAGCCGATGTGTATAATGCAAAAGCTCCTCAATCAGTTACCCTGTTTTTAAAAACAGCAAATGCCCGGCGCTTTTGGCCAATTCAAATGGACCGGACCAAAGGGTACACTTACCAGGCAACGGTACCCTGGAATGCTAAAACGCTGAGCGCCGGTGCTCTTGAATATTGCATTGTGGTAAAAGACAATAACGATATAACCAACTATCCTTCTGGTATCCATATTAGTCCTTCGGATTGGGACTATTATGGCAGTGAAACATGGAAGGGCAGGATATTGCCGGCGAACGGCCCCGTTAAGCTTTTGCAGCCTGAGAAGGATGCGGATAAAATGGCGTTTACCCGGATTGGTGACGATGTTCGCTTCGGTATTTTCAAAATGATTCCGGCTTCCGATTCCGGCGACGACGCCTTTCACCTGGAACTGCCTTTAAGTTATGATCGCGACCTTACTGATTATACAGTTTCGGTTTCGATAATAGACCAGCTAACAGACTGCTCAGCCATACTTGACAGTGCCCGTTCTCTGATATTAAACGCTCGTGGCATCAGTCAAAAACAGGATGCGTATATCACTCTTGTTGAGAACGACGGAACCAGTTGGAGTACTAAAATTCCAGTAAAAGCATCGTGGGAGAAGGTTGTTATACCATTAAATGATTTACAGGTATCCAAAGGTGCGATGTTGCCATTAGGTTACCCCGGCAGGTGGGCTTATTGGTTTACGCCTGCTGCCGGAAGGGGACAAAGCGGCGACCATGTTCATATAAAAAATGTCGAATGGGTTCAAATCTCGATGCGGCAATCATCAGCAACTCCTTTGGAGGCTAATGCTGCGTCCTATATAGATTTAAGTGGAGTTGATCTCGGGTTTTCTAATCGGCAATAAATTCTCAAAACAACAGAAGCAGCATAGATAAACAGAAAGATTATGTTAAGAAGAATTTTTATCGCCATTGCGATTTTACTGATAGCCGCTTGCCAAAAGGACAACAAGACGAATGCTTCAACTCCAACCACTGGCACAACCAATGCTCCCGCAACACCCTCGGGTATCGTCATTAACAATGATTTTGAGGCCGACCCGGCGACCAAAACTCCAACAGGATGGTCTGTTACTGCCGATAATGGTAACGCAGATGCATCTTACACACAAACAGGCGGCTATACAGGGAAATATAATTTAGCACAAAATAAGTCGTCGGCTTATAAAGTCTACACTTATCAAATCATTTCGGGTATTCCCAATGGATATTACGCGCTTACAGCCTGGGCGCAGAATGGAGGAGGACAAAACTTTTGTTACTTATCTGCAAAAAACTACGGCGGAGGCGCAGAACGTATGACGAGCCTCCCGGTGTCAAATTCATGGACACAGGTTGTCATACGCGGTATTCAGGTTACTAACGGCCAAATTACAATTGGGTTAAATACCGATGCTAACGCCAATAACTGGGATAAATTAGATGATGTGCAGTTGGTAAAGGACGATATTTCTTATGGGTTTTTGAAAGGTGGCGATGTATCGGAATTGAGTTATGTGGAGTCAAAAGGGGGCACTTTTTCGGATAGCGGGGCGGTTAAGGATTGTTTCCAGATATTAAAAAACAATGGGATTAACATCGTTAGGTTAAGATTAT
>CAZZUU010000050.1:0-9079 GCA_964657275.1 uncultured Mucilaginibacter sp.
TCGATACTAAATACTTGATACTTTCTTCAAAGCTTATCCCTCGCTGCCTGCATAAATTTGCTGGCGAATACAAAGTCGTTTAGTTCTTTATTATTGGTGTGCGCTATTTCGTGGTTGGATCCTTCCCACCATTTTTGGCCGTCGTGTAAAAATAAAATATGTTCTCCAATCCCCATAACGGAGTTCATATCATGCGTAACCACAACGGTAGTGATCTGGTATTCCTGCGTAAGCTCGTTAATCAGGTCATCAATAAGGATAGCGGTTTTAGGGTCGAGCCCCGAATTTGGCTCATCTACAAAAAGATATTTTGGCTGCATGGTGATCGCTCTTGCTATACCAACTCTTTTTTTCATTCCCCCTGATAATTCCGATGGGTATAATTTATTAGTCCCTTTTAGATTTACCCGTTCGAGGCAAAAGTTAGCACGGTCGACTTTTTCACCATTCGACATTTCTGTAAAAAGGTTAAGCGGGAATATGATATTCTGCTCCACCGTCATGGAGTCAAACAAGGCCGAATTTTGAAAAAGCATACCTATGTGCGTACGTATGGGTACCCGCTGTTCGAAATCCATATCGGTAAAATTCTGACCGTCGAAGATCACGTCACCTTTGGTAGGCTCATGCAAACCAACAATACATTTTAACAGGGTGGTTTTCCCCGAACCGGAGCCGCCGATGATGAGGTTGTTTTGCCCCGGTTTAAAAGTTGCAGTTATGCCTTTGAGCACCTGGTTTTCACCGAATGTTTTATGAATATCTTTTATTTCGATCATAAGAACATGCGTGAAATAACAAGGTCAAAAAATAATATCATAACGCAGCTATACACCACACCGCGTGTTGCAGCCTGCCCTACTTCTAATGATCCGCCCGAAGTATAAAATCCCTGGTAGCTACAGATGGAGGTTATGATGAACCCGAATACCACGGCCTTTACCAAACATACCGTTACCGTGATAGGGTTAAACCCGTCGCTTAATCCCATTAAAAAATCTGAAGGCGAAACTTCCCTCGATAGCATACACGCGATATATCCGCCAACGAAGCTTAACAATATTGAAACCACAACTAATACCGGTATCATGGTAACACCGGCTATAATTTTAGGTGATATGAGGTAGCCCGGGGCATTAACCCCCATTATTTCGAGCGCATCAATTTGTTCGGTAACCCGCATGGTGCCAATTTGCGAAGCCATGCTGGAGCCAACGCGCCCGGATAATACCAGCGACGATATGGTGGGGGCAAATTCCAATATGGTTGAATCCCTTGAAATACTGCCCACCACATTTTTAGGAATGAGCGGGCTTATGAGCTGAAACGCTGTTTGAATGGTTACTGCCGCTCCGATAAAAACCGAAATGGTAGCAATAATTCCTAGTGAACCAACGCCAACCGAAACCATTTCGCGCATCACCTCGGCCCAATAAACATTAAATTTTTCAGGGCGTCTGAAACTTAAACGTAGTAAGAGTATATATTTTCCGAAACTGTGAAACATTTATCCGTTTAAAACCGGCTAAAAATACGGTTTTTACCATTAAGCTATATGGCTTATAGAAATTGACTTACTTTTAAATGAGGATTAGTAGATAGATTTTAACAGGAACATTAGATTTACAAGTTGATAGGCTACCTTTTTTACCGCTACTTTCCCGTCGTTTACCGAAAATTTAACATCCTTTGCCAAAAGCAATAATACCCTTGGATAAACTACAACTAAATTTGACTCAATGAAAAATGCATTAATAACAGCAGCAACAAAAGGAATTGGCCGGGCAACCGCCATTGCTTTAGCAAATGAAGGGATCAACCTGGCGATTTGCTCGAGGCATGACGATGACCTGCAAGCTTTTAAAAGTGAGTTGGCTGTTATCAATCCGAATATTAAAGTTTTTATCGCAATAGTCGATTGCAGTATTAAACAACAGGTAATGCAATTTGCAGCTGCTGCCGAACAGGAACTGGGCTTCATCAGCATCATTGTAAATAACGTTGGCATTTTTGAGCAATCAAGTATCCTTGATGATAGTGATGACTCCTTCGAAAAGCTGATCAATACCAACCTGGCGCCTGCCTATCATTTATACCGCTATTTTGGCAAAACCATGATGGCCGCCTGCGAAGGGCATATTTTTAATATCTGCTCCGTTGTATCATTAAATCCAACTGTTGAAGCCGGTTTGTATAGCGTAACAAAATATGCGTTGCTTGGTCTTAACAAAGTAATGAAGCTTGAACTGCAACCCAGCGGTGTAAAGGTAACGGCTGTTATCCCGGGTTCAACATTAACGGATTCGTGGAAGGGTGTTGATGTGGATAAAAACAAAATGGTTTTGCCGGAAGATATCGCATCGGCAATAGTAAATATTTATAACATGAGCCCCGGGGCTCATGTAGACGAGCTAATAATTCAACCGGTTTACGGTCAACAATAAAAATCAACTTAAAACAACACAACATGAACAAGAAACTATATCGCGACGAATACCACAAGATGATAGGTGGCGTTTGCGCAGGCATGGCAGAATATTTTGAAATGGACGTTACCGTGATACGTCTTTTATTTGCCTTCTCGGTAATTATAATGGGGGTAGGTTTTATACCCTACATTGTATTATGGATAGTATTACCAAAAAAAGGCTACCTGTATAACAATTTTAATAATCCTTCTGTGGATTATACCGTTCCGCCACAGCAACCTGAAGGACAATTCAACACGCCGCCACCGCAAGCAGACCGATTTGGCGGAACCCCTTTTGGCAGCAGTCAATATGCAAATAATCCATTTTCGGCAGGGACAACACAAAATGTGATGCCAAAGCAAAAATCAAATGCGGGCATCATCGTTGGTGTGGTGCTGATTATTGTGGGCGCAGCGGTTTTGATAGATCAACTGGATATCATACCTGACTTTGATTTTACCCAGTTATGGCCGGCGGTATTGATTATAGTTGGTGGCATGCTGATTATAACCGGTCAAAAAAAGAAGCCTTTTGAAATGCCCGCGTCACCACAAACGGAGCATAATGAAGAAACGCCAACTGAAGGACAATCGATATAAATTATTAACCTCTCCCGCTAATTACCTGGGATAACCATAAAAAAATAAGTTATGAAAAATGATAAAATAGTTCCGGGCCTGGTGCTCGTACTCATAGGCGCAGCCTTCCTGTTAAATAATTTCGGATACATCCATTTCCATTGGGGCAACCTGTTTCATCTGTGGCCGATATTTTTAGTGATCGGCGGCATTAACCTGGTGTTTGCGCATAATAAATCTGTTTGGGCAACCATTTTAAAAATCGCAGTAGTTATATTCGGTTTAGGATTTGTGCTTTTTGGCAACTTTGGTAACCGGTTTAACTTTTGGCCCGGCTATCACTACAGCTACAGCAACGACGACAATGACGATAAGGACGACGATGACGACAACAATAATAAAGGTACGATAGTTACCGGTAGCGCCGCCTTCAGCGAACCGTTTAAGACTGATACGAAATACGCAAGGCTCAACATCAGCGGCGGGGGTACAATTTATACGCTAAATGACACCACAAACCAATTATTTAAGGCGGGCGCTAAGAATGGAAATGTAAAATATGTACTTGATCAGCACCAGGATGACTCGACAGCTGTATTGGATTTTCACATGAAAAACCATCATGGATTTAATTTTGACTCTGATAACAATGATATGGTCATCCAGTTAAATCCAATCCCTCAATGGGATGTTAATGTAGAAACAGGTGCTACCAAACTTGATTTTGATCTTTCTAAATTTAAAATAAGGAAATTAAAATTACACGGTGGTGCTGCTGAATTCAATGTTAAACTGGGTACACCATTAGCTTTAACAGACGTAGATATTTCAACAGGTTTAGCTGATGTTACCGTAAGCATACCACAAAACGCAGCGTGCAGCATAGAAACAGATTCAGGATTATCAGACAATCATTTTGAGGGTTTCACAAAAACAAGAGACAATAACTTTGAAAGCGCCGGTTTTGCAACCGCCAAAAACAAAATTCATGTACACATCAGCGGGGGGTTATCGGATTTTAAAGTAAAACGATATTAAAAGTAAGAGCGACAACATACTTTTTCAAATTAGCAAGTCATGCAGAATAATTCAGCATGACTTGTTTTCATTTTGCTAAGTTTGCTTTTAAACATCCCAATCATGAACCCAAAGGCAAGCTTGATTATTGGCATACTGTGCATTTCCTTTTCGCCAATTTTTGTAAAGCTTGTTGGTACTCCCGCGCTCACGTCGGCATTTTATCGGATCTTTATTGGCTGGCTGTTCCTGGCGCCTTATTGTATTGCCAAAGTAAATCTTAAAATCGGTCGTAAGGAACTTATCATAGCATTGATAGGCGGCGTAGTTTTTGGTGCCGACATCGCCGTATGGAACCTTTCTCTTTTAAAAATAACCGCAACCGTTTCTACCCTTGTTGCCAACCTGGCGCCGGTTTGGGTGGGCTTGATGAGTTACTTGATATTCAAAAAACGGGCGGGCATGTTATTTTGGATCGGGACGTTTGTAGCCATTTTGGGTATGATAGTTTTGGTAGGTTATCAGAATATAATGACACTTAAATTTAATGCGGGCATTCTGCTTGCCTTATTAGCCAGCTTTTTTTACGCGGTATACATCACCATTACACGCGATATCTTACAGAAGATAGGCACCGTAACTTTTATGTTTTATAATATGCTGTCGGCCAGCATTTTTCTGCTGATCATTTGCATTTTTCAGCACAATAACCTGGTTAGTTTTTCATTATCCGCATGGCTTTATTTTTTGGGCATGGCGCTGATATGCCAGTTAGCCGGATGGCTTACCATTAACCATTCCTTACGGTTTTTGGAGTCGACGAAGGTTGCCATAGCGCTCTTAAGCCAAACAGTGGTTGCCGGTTTTTGGGCAATATTTTTATTGAATGAAAGACTGGAGTTAAAGGAAATTGTTGGTAGTGTGATTGTTTTAGGAGGGATAGCTATTACATTTTTGAGAAATCGGACGGCTGTTACTAAATCTTAAGATTAATTTTCGTAAAAAATAATTTGCAATAGTTTTCTACAGGTAAACTTGTATATTTGTATGAATGAACATTATTACGAAGCGAACGATACTTTATTATATTGATCAATATCCGCTCGCTTCTAATTCCTTGAAGAACTGGTATGATGAATTGTCACGTATTGAGTTTAGTAGCTTTAATGAGTTAAAACGTGTTTATGGCAATGCAAGTATTGTTGCAAACAACCGGGTTGTGTTTAACATCAAAGGAAATTCGTTTCGGTTGATTGCATCATTAAACTTTGAAACACAAACTTTATATGTTATTTGGTTTGGTCCTCATGCCGCATATGATAAAATAGATGCGGCAAATATTAAGCACATCAAAAATCCTTATAAACAGTAATTACTATGGAAAAGAATTGGAAAGTCTTAAAAAGTGAAGAAGAATATGACGATGCACTTGAAAGAACCATCGAAATATTCCATACTGAAAAAGGTTCACCTGAATCTGATGAACTTGAGCTTCTTTTGTTGTTAGTGAAAGACTATGAAGATCGTCATTTTCATATACCTGCTCCTGATCCGATCGAGATAATTAAATTGAAGCTGGAAGAAAAAGGATTAAAGCAAAAGGACCTGGAACATATTATAGGTTCAAAAGGATATGTTTCGCAAGTGTTATCAGGTAAAAAGGATCTTACCTTAAAAATGGTTAAGGGCTTACATCATTTTTTAGGAATATCAGCTGATATATTTTTAGCGGACAGTAAATAATCGTTGATTTAAATAAATTCGCATCCTGACTACATGATCACCAAATCCACTATCGACCGTATTATGGAAGCCACAGATATTGTGGAGGTGATAGGTGAATTTGTACAATTAAAAAAACGCGGTGCCAATTACGTGGGCCTTTCGCCTTTCGCAAATGAGCGCACACCCTCTTTTACCGTATCTCCTGCCAAAGGTATTTTTAAAGATTTTTCATCAGGAAAAGGCGGTTCGGCTGTTACTTTTTTAATGGAGCTGGAAAAGTTTACTTATCCCGAAGCCCTGAAATGGCTGGCAAAAAAATACAGCATTGAAGTTGAGGAAACGGTAGAAACCGTGGAAAATAAGGAAGAAGAAAATCATCGCGAAAGCCTGATGATCGCTACGGCTTATGCTGCCAAATTTTTTCACGAAAGCCTGCTGGAAACCGACGAAGGTAAAAGCATAGGGTTAAGCTATTTTAAGGAGCGTGGTTTTAGTAATGATACCATCCGCAAATTTGAGCTGGGCTATTCGCCTGACCAATGGGAAGCTTTTACGGGCCGGGCGCTGAAGGATGGGTATCAGCAGGAATTTTTAGAAGAAAGCGGCTTATCCGTTAAACGGGATAATGGATCGTTATATGACCGTTATCGCGGGCGGGTGATGTTCCCGATACATAGTTTTACCGGCAGGGTTATCGCCTTTGGTGGCCGTACCCTGAAAAGCGACAAAAACGTACCGAAATATGTTAACTCGCCGGAGTCGGAGATCTACCATAAGTCAAATGTGCTTTATGGTCTTTACTTTGCCAAAAAATCCATCCGCGAAGAAGATAATTGTTTTTTGGTAGAAGGGTATGCGGATGTGCTGTCAGTCCACCAGGCGGGTATCGAAAACGTCGTGGCCTCGTCAGGCACATCGTTAACGGTTGAACAGATCAGGCTGATCGGCCGGTTTACCAAAAATATTACCATACTTTATGATGGTGATGCCGCCGGTATAAAAGCATCGCTGCGTGGGCTCGATATGATTTTGGAAGAAGGGCTCAACGTAAAAGTAGTGCTGTTTCCCGATGGTCATGATCCTGATTCTTACGTGCGCAACTTTGGTACCAATGGCTTTAAAAAACATATAGAGGATAACAAAAAGGATTTCATCCTTTATAAAACCGATATCCTGCTAAAAGAAGCCGGGAATGACCCGATCAAAAAATCAGAGGTCATCAGGGAAATTGTTGAAAGCGTTGCTAAAATACCCGATTCTATAAAGGCATCGGTGTTTATAAAGGAGTGCAGCTATTTATTGCAAATTGATGAGCGCGCGTTGCTTTCTGAGCTTAACAAAATGCGGATGGCGAAAGCCAAAAAAGATTCGCAGCAACAAATCTCAAGGTTGCCACCTGTTGAGGAGATTCTGCCCGACGAGCCTCAAATCAATGAGCCGAGGGACGATGCGAGCCAGGAAAAGGAAATTATCCGGTTGCTGCTGCTATACGGCAACCGCGTAATTGATTGGGATGGGATAGCCAATACGTATATCGGCCCATTTATGATAGCGGAATTGAGCGACGTAGATTTTGAAAACCCGACCTGCAAAACATTTGTAGAAATTTACCGCAAGGAAGTAGAGAACGGCATATTGCCCGAAGAACAGCATTTTATACATTATCCCGAAAAGGACATTGTTGATTTAACCGTAACCCTGATAGCCACTAAGTACACGCTGAGTGAAAACTGGTACGAGATGCATAAGATAATGGTGCCTGATGAACAGGTGAATATGAAGGCAACTATATTGGGGGCCATATTTCACCTTAAAAAACAAAAGGTCGGTAAAATATTGGAGGGCTTGCGTAAGGAACTACAAACGACGCCAAATGAAGCCGACCAGGAGATATTGCTGAACCAGTACATGCACATGAAAAAGGTGGAAAAAACCATTTCTGATTATTTAGGCTCCGTGATATTAAAATAATGGCTCAACACCTCGAACTCGGCCGCCGGGGCGAAAGCCTCGCAAAAGCACACCTGGAAAATAACGGTTACGAGATTTTAGATGAGAACTGGACGCATGGCAAGTTGGAAGTAGACCTGATAGCGTATAAAAACAGCATGATGATATTTGCAGAAGTAAAAACCCGCACCGGTAATGGTTTTGGTGCGCCTGAGGACTTTGTAGACATGCGCAAGCAACGTTTACTGGCCGATGCCGCGGATGAATATATATACCTGATGAACCACCAGGGCGAAGTTCGTTTTGATATTATATCCGTTTTATTTGATAAACACGATAATTACATAATAAATCATATTGAAGATGCGTTTTGGCCTTCTGCCACCTAAATATTTTATGAAGAATTTATCCTCCTTAGTTTTAATCGCAATAATAACTTTTGCGTTTAGCTGTAAAAACAACGGCCAACAGAATGAAAATATCACGATCAGCCCGGAGTCGGGCACGAATTATAAAGCCGGGAATCCAGTTGCTATAAAGGCGGGGTATCCATCGGATCTGAAAGTCGATTCAATTGTTTATCTGCTGGATTCCGTTAAAATTGCATCAAAGAAAGATTCATCGGCCGTTAGCCTCAAAACTGATACCCTAAAAATGGGTTCGCGGTTAATAACTGCAAGGGTTTATTCGGATGGAAAGAGCAGCGAGGTATCGACCAATATTATTTTGCTGGCAGCGAAAGCCCCTGAGGATTATACGTTCAAGGTAGAACAAGTTTTCCCGCATGATACCAGTTGTTACACCGAAGGCTTGATTTACCAGGATGGCTTTTTATATGAAAGCGGAGGAGGTACCATAGCAGAGGGCCTTGGGCAATCGAGTTTAAGAAAGGTGGAGTTAAAAACGGGAAAAGTATTGCAAAAGATAATGGTTGACCCGAAAGTGTTTGCCGAAGGGATATCTATTGTTGGCGATAAATTGATCCAGCTTACATGGAAGGAAAAGATTGGTTATGTGTATGACAAAAATTCATTTAAGCTGCTTAGTACTTTTACCAATGATGTGGGTGTTGAAGGCTGGGGGTTGTGCTCTGATGGAAAAAAATTATATATGGACGATAGCACAAACAGGATATGGTTTATAAATAAAGATGTTTGGCGCCAAACAGGCTACATTGATGTTTGTGACGATAAAGGCCCGATAAACGAAATCAATGAGTTGGAATATATTGATGATAAAATATATGCCAATGTATATCAAACCAATAACATTTTGGTTATAGATCCGAAAACGGGGGCAGTACTTGAAAAAATTGACCTCATCGACTTATATCCTCAA
>CAZZUU010000050.1:9089-15177 GCA_964657275.1 uncultured Mucilaginibacter sp.
AAAGAAATTTGAACGCAGATGTATTAAACGGGATCGCTTATGATGCCCGGGGGAAACGGATTTTTATAACCGGGAAAAAGTGGCCAAAGCTATATCAGGTCTCTTTCACAAAGAAATAGTATATCTCAGCACAGCGGAGAGTTTTGGCTGAAGCCATTTCATATTTAACATATCCCGTCCCTTTAAAGGGACGGCAATGAATTTTTTGATCGCTTGATTTTTTATATTAAGACTTCAGCCAATAGCATAAAAGCTACTCCAATTCCAGTTTCAGCTAATATCGCAAATCTGAAAAGGGCGGCAATAACTTTCGAATTGCTTGATCTCATATTCATTGCCGTCCCTTTTAAGGGACGGAACAATAAATGAAGAAATCCTGGCTTTAGCCAAACATGGGCGCAATTGCACCGTGCAATATTTATTATTGCTAATCCTTAATTTTCTCCCACCCATACCTGGTCATAAATTCTTCAACCTCATCATCAAAAGATTTTTTAGAATGATGTTTTTCCTGATTTTTAATATAATTCACAACTTTGCCAACCTGGGACTCACTTACTGAAACAGCAAAGTAATCATCCTGCCAGCTAAATTTTTCCTCAGTTAAATTATTCTGATTGATCCAAAATGAAGATTCTCCTTTAATAAGTTGACTCACTTTTGATATGGTTTGATCTTTCCCCAAAGAAATCAGAAAATGTAAGTGATCCGTATAGCCATTAACAGCTTTAAGAAATATGTCCTTTTCCACACAGTTATTCATAATATGCTTTTGGACATCATATCTGAATTCCTTTTTGAGCATAGGTTCGCGATTTTTAGCTGCAAAAACTAAATGAACCCAAATTTTTACGAATGACATATTGTGATTTGGTTAGTTGATGCCCTAAATATAATATCTTTCGATTAGAGACAATAAATGATCGGCGGATTTTGGCTAAAGCCCCTTTTATTTATTATCATATTCCGTCCCTTTCAAGGGACGGAACAATAGATGAAGAAAATCCGGCTTTAGCCGAAAACTACCGCCATGCCTTATATTGATTGATT
This sequence comes from uncultured Mucilaginibacter sp., assembly GCA_964657275.1. GTDB lineage: Bacteria > Bacteroidota > Bacteroidia > Sphingobacteriales > Sphingobacteriaceae > Mucilaginibacter. Next base: position 10,140 of record CAZZUU010000050.1, read on the forward strand.
AACCCATTGGTCGAAGAATCGTGAGTAGTTACTTCGCTGTCATCTTTCAACTCCGGCAAAATCTTACCGGCTAATTGCTTACCGAGTTCAACGCCCCATTGATCAAAGCTATAGATGTTCCAGATGATGCCTTGTACAAAAATCTTATGCTCGTATAAGGCGATCAGCGAACCCAAACTGCGGGGCGTGATTTTTTTGAGCAGTATAGAATTTGTTGGCCGGTTGCCATCAAACATTTTGAATGGCGCCAGCTTATCGATCTCTTCTTCTGTTTTGCCGGATTTTTTTAATTCGGCAACTACTTCCTCACGCGTTTTGCCATTCATCAAAGCCTCTGTTTGGGCGAAGAAATTCGACAAAAGCATATTGTGGTGCTCGCCAAGCGGATTGTGCGATTGTGCGGGCGCTATAAAGTCGCAGGGGATTAATTTAGTACCCTGGTGTATCAGTTGGTAAAAAGCGTGCTGGCCATTAGTGCCCGGTTCACCCCAGATGATTGGACCCGTTGAGTAATCTACGGGGTTACCGTTACGGTCCACATGTTTACCATTGCTTTCCATATCCCCCTGTTGAAAATAAGCGGCAAAACGGTGCATATATTGGTCGTATGGTAAAATGGCGTTCGTTTCCGATTCAAAAAAGTTATTGTACCAGATACCAACAAGCGCCAGTGTAACCGGGATATTTTGATCAATCTCTGTAGTTTCAAAATAATTGTCGACAGCATGGGCTCCCGCTAAAAGCTCAGTAAAGTTTTCAAAACCGATGCTTAACGCGATAGATAAACCAATAGCGCTCCATAACGAATAGCGGCCTCCTACCCAGTCCCAAAACTCAAACATATTTTTGGTGTCGATACCAAATTTCTCTACCCCCTCAGTATTGGTTGATAAGGCAGCAAAGTGTTTTGCCACATCCGCCTCTTTAGCGCCACTTGCTAAAAACCAATCACGCGCACTGTGGGCGTTGGTCATGGTTTCCTGCGTAGTGAAGGTTTTAGAAGCTATTAAAAACAAAGTTGTTTCGGGGTTTAGTCCTTTTAACGCTTCTACTATATGCGTTGCATCAACATTCGATACAAAATGCATATTCAAGTGATTTTTGTAGGATTTCAAAGCCTCGGTCACCATAACCGGCCCAAGATCCGACCCGCCGATACCAATATTTACAACATCGGTAATGGCTTTGCCGGTAAAACCCTTCCAACTGCCCGAAATTATTGCTTCGCTAAAAGTCTTCATCTGCTCCAGTACTCTATTTACATCGGGCATCACATCTTTGCCGTCAACAATAATTGGTTTATTGCTGCGGTTGCGCAAAGCGATATGCAATACCGGCCGGCCCTCGGTCGCGTTGATCTTTTCGCCGGAAAACATAGCGCTGATTGCCTCATTTAGTAAACATTCCGTTGCCAATTGACGTAATAAAGCAAGCGTTTGATCGTCTATGCGGTTTTTTGAATAATCGAGCAATATATCTTCAAACTGCAATGAAAATTTAGTAAAACGCTGACTATCAGATTCAAATAGATCTTTTAGGCTTTTTGAAGCCATATCTATATAATGATCGGCTAAATATTTATAAGCCTGGGTTTTGGTAAAATCAACGTTTGGCAACATAATTGAATGTTTTTTTACAAAAATAAGATTTAATAATTAGCTTAAAATTAAATCTGAAACTAAGACCAATTAGTGTTATTTGAACACCATATACATAGTGTTTGTTTTACACCGAAAAATTATGATATTTTCAAATATTTTTACATTTTATTTGGAAGTCAATAAAAATTATTTATTATATTTGTGGTGTTGGTAAATAAACACACCATTTGTCATCATTTTGTCAATCTGCTTTAAAAAAAAGAATTTATGTTTGAGAAACTTTTTCTTCTTGTCAAAAATAACGCCGGGATGGCTGTTATAGACAACCCTGCTATACCGCTCAGGTATCATGAAGCGGTGATCAACGAAGCTTCAAGTTCTATAATTGAAGTTTTAAAGAGTCAGATGGAAACCGGTAAGATAAAAGACCTGGTAAGTTATTTCCAATTTTCAGGTATTTATAATAATTCCCTGGTGTCGAGCATGGTGAATAAGTTTGCAAACAAACTAAATAATTTTTATGGTATTGAACCATCTTCAGCATGGGTTGCGGCTAATTCATTAATACCGCCTGTGATGAAAGAGTTGGTTATTCAGTCGAAAAATGAGCAGAACAAAGAGTTTGCATTGCCAAGCATGCTGTCTAAATTAAACGGAAACCGTGCAGATTTAAGCGTGTTGGTAAACCAACTGATGGTAGCGTAGTTTTAGTTTTAAAAGTTTATAACAATTTTAATGTTAAAAGGGCCACGGAGTTAAACTTCAGGCCCTTTTGATTTTTAGTACCGGTGTCAATAAAATTCGCTTAACCGCTTCAATAATTACAACCAACCCTATATATTTGCCGAATGACTAAAGAACAAGTCCAGGATTTAAGGGATAGAGTTACTTCCCTGAGGAGGCATCTTTGACATCGACAAGAAACTCGATGCACTTGAAAAAGAACAGGAAATAACCATCTCACCGGGCTTTTGGGATCATCCAAAAGAAGCCGAAAAAGTATTAGCCTCCATCAAAGTAAAAAAAGTATGGACCGATGCCTTCCAAAAGGTTGTATCGGTAGTGGAAGATACGGGTGTACTTTTGGAATTTTTCCAGGCCGGCGATGCTACCGAAGCAGAAATGCAGGACCAATATAATGCTGCCACCAAGGCAGTTGAAGAGCTTGAATTTAAAAACATGCTTTCGGCCGAAGAGGACCAGTTTAACGCGGTATTACAAATTACCGCGGGAGCAGGGGGAACCGAAAGCTGCGACTGGGCCGGCATGCTGATGCGGATGTATATTATGTGGGCGGAGAAAAACGGCCACAAAGTTTCGGAGCAGGATTTCCAGGAAGGTGATGTTACCGGGGTTAAAACGGTAACACTCCAAATTGAGGGTGATTTCGCTTACGGCTATTTAAAGGGTGAAAACGGCGTTCACCGTTTGGTGAGGATCTCACCATTCGACTCTAATGCAAAACGCCATACTTCGTTTGCTTCGGTATACGTTTACCCGCTGGTTGATGATACTATTGAGATTGATATAAAAGATGCCGACATTGAATTTGAAACCTTCCGGTCGGGCGGCGCCGGTGGTCAAAATGTGAATAAAGTAGAAACTGCGGTACGCCTGTATCATAAACCATCGGGTATTATTATCAAGAACCAGGAATCGCGGTCGCAGCTGCAAAATAAGGAAAATGCTATCCGCTTGTTGAAATCACAGCTTTACGAAGCCGAAATGCGCAAACGTTTGGAGACCACCAATGCCATTGAAGGCAATAAGAAAAAGATAGAGTGGGGCTCTCAGATCCGTAATTATGTTTTGCACCCATACAAATTAGTTAAAGATCTGCGTACCGATTATGAAACATCAAATGCGGCGGCTGTATTGGATGGCGACCTTGACGATTTCCTGAAAGCTTATTTGATGGAGTTCGGCGGGCCAAAGAGTTAGCAGATGGTGTTTATTAAGTGATAGTTCGACTATATTAAGAAGCAAATTTAAACGATATTCGTTTATCTGGAATTATAACAAATTATAGACCTTCTAATTTACGTTTTATGAAAACAATGGTATTGGCGCTAATGCTTACTGCATCTGCTTTATTAACTTACGCGCAGGAAAATGCTTTTCCTTTATATCCAAACGGCGTACCTAATAGTAAGCCAACTCCTGTTTTTTATATTGAAAAGAACGATCAGCGATACAATGACGACTGGTGCAGTAAGGTAAGCATACCGACACTCACGCCATTCATTCCCGCCAAGGGGACAGCAAACGGCACGGCTATCATAATTTTTCCGGGAGGAGGATACTCCGGACTATCTATGAACAAGGAAGGCTATAAAGTAGCCTTGGAATTCAACAAAATCGGTGTAACGGCTTTTGTGGTAAAATATCGTTTGCCAAGCGACGAAATAATGGTTGATAAAACCATAGGTCCCTTACAGGATGCCCAGCAGGCGGTTTTAACGGTGCGCGCAAACGCAGCAAAATGGGGTATAAACCCTGCTAGAATCGGGATTATAGGTTTCTCGGCAGGCGGACACCTGGCCTCTACAGCAGGAACACATTTCGACAAGGTATTAGTAGATGATAAAGATAACATCAGCGTACGTCCCGATTTTATGGTATTGCTTTACCCGGTTGTTACTTTCGGGCCCCTAGCACATGTGGGCTCACGCGAAAATCTGATCGGCAAGACACCATCAACAGAATTAGTTGATCTCTACAGTAATGAAAAACAAGTAACCGCCAATACGCCACCGACGCTTTTGGTACATGCCCAGGATGATAACGTGGTGCCGGTGCAAAACAGCATTATGTTTTATGATGCGATGATAAACTTTAAGGTAAAAGGCGAACTACGTATTTACCAGGAAGGCGGCCACGGTTTTGGGCTCAACAATTCAAAAAGCAAAGATAAATGGTTCGACTGGTGCAAAAACTGGCTTGATGAGAATGGGTTATTATAATCAGATTTAAAAACGACGGTCGATAAATATCGAATATTGAATTTTGAACGCCGAACACCGAAATATTTTATAACTCAATGTTTTGCTATCCACATAGTACTGGATTTATTCCGGCAGGCTTAATGGCGGCCGTTCCAATATGGCGATCAATTCGTTCAGTTCATTTACCTTTTCTGAAGAACCCAAATGCTCGTAAGCGCTGACCAGGTTGCGTACCACGCGCTTTATAATATCTGTATTTGAGCATGGCTCGTAAAACTGCTTATCAGATTTTAAGTTAAGCTGCTTCAAAAACATATCCACATCCCGGCGGCCAAAAATAAAGCCCTTGTTAAAAGCATTGATGTAAAATAATATGCCGCCCTCAAATTCACTCTCTATGCTTTCGTCCAGGTAAGCCAAAATAAAATGCTGTGGCAGGTTAACCCCGTAAACAGGTATATCTAACTTTTGCGCGATGATGGAATAGATAAT
>CAZZUU010000051.1:0-14039 GCA_964657275.1 uncultured Mucilaginibacter sp.
AACCTTATCGTTCGCACCTCATCAACGGGTGAGGTTATGGTGATTGTTGTGTTTGCTTACGCGGATGAAGAGGAAGTAAATAAGCTGATGGCTTTTATTGATGAAGGTTTTCCGGAAATAACTTCGCTGCTGTATATCATCAACCAAAAAAAGAACGACACCATTTTTGATCAGGAAGTAATTGCTTTTAAAGGTCCCGGGTTTATTTACGAAGAAATGAACGGGATAAAATTCCGCATTGGGCCGAAATCATTTTACCAGACCAACTCCATACAAGCTTTAAGGTTGTACGAAATAACACGCGATTTTGCGGGTTTTGAGGGCGACGAGTTGGTTTATGATCTCTACACCGGTGCGGGTACGATTGCTAACTTTATTGCCGCCGATGTGCGCGAAGTAGTAGGAATTGAATACGTGCCTACCGCTATTGAAGATGCGAAGATAAACTCAGCTATCAATAACATTACCAACACAAAATTTTACGCAGGCGATATGAAGGACGTATTGGCAGCTTCATTTGTAGCTGAACACGGCAAACCGGATGTAATCATCACCGATCCCCCGCGGGCGGGTATGCACCCCGATGTGGTTAACCGGCTGATGGAAATTGAAGCTAAAAAGATTGTGTATGTGAGCTGTAATGCCGCAACACAGGCCCGCGATTTGCTGGTATTGAAAGAGAAATACGATACCGTAAAAATTCAGCCCGTTGATATGTTTCCGCATACGCAGCATGTGGAAAACGTAGTGTTGCTGGTGCTGAAGAAGAGTTCATAGTTGATGGTTTATAGCTCATGATAGAAAAGTCCATGGTCGATGGACCATAGCCGAAGAAAATTTAAAAAATCAATAAAATCCATGAATCCTATGAATCATGGTTCAGACAAAGAATAATATGGAACCGGAAGAACTGCTAAACGAAGAAAAAAATAGCGAAGAAAATAAAAAGGAAAGTCCGCTGGTAAGCCTGGAGAAGGATTTGAAGTTTTTCCAGGAATCCATACGCGAGGTTGCCGTTGAGATTATGGTAGAGGGGCTTTCCAGCTACCCGATATTCATCGCCCATCAGCACGAGCTGAATTTAGGCGAAGTTATATTGGATCGCCGTGACCTTAATACCGAATGGAGCATACATGCTTCAACCCTGGAAGAGTTTGTAGAAAAAGGTATTATAAAAGAAATACTAAAAGAGCGCTTTATCCAATCGTATAAAAATCCGCACGATTTTATGTGCGTGTTTGTCGTAGTTCCGGAGGGGGCTAATTTTATCTACTACCCGTATGTGAAATAACAAGTTAAAAAGTTGGAAAGTTGTAAGGTTGACAGGTTAGTTTTATCTTTAGAGAGCGATTCGTTATACAATTAGTAACATTTCAACATTACAACGTTCAACCTTACAACATTTCAAAAAATGTCTGACAAACAAATTCTTATTTTAAACCACCAGCAAATACAGCAAAAGATCGACCGGATCGCTTACCAGATACTGGAAGACAATTTTGATGAGGAAGAAATATTGATCGCGGGAATTTTGCCCAGCGGGGATAAGATCGCCAAAAGGTTAAAAACCATATTGGATGAAATAGCCCCCTTTAAAAGCAGGTATGTTGGCATCGAGCTTGACAAACAGAGTACCAGTTTAAAAGCGACTATCAATTTTGATGTAAAGGAATGCAGTAATAAGGTAGTTATCCTGGTGGATGACGTATTGAACAGCGGCAAAACGCTGGCCTATGGCTTTGGCGTTTTCCTGGATGTGCCGCTCAAAAAACTGCGCACTGCCGTCTTGATCGACCGGAATCACAAAAAATTCCCTATGACCACTGACTATGCGGGAATAGCATTATCAACTGTGCTAAAAGAGTTTGTGGATGTTATTTTGGATGAAGATGGTAAAGAGGATGCAGTTTATTTGAGGTAGGTTGTTATTGGCGATTTAAAAGATCTTCCACCTTCCCAGCCGTCAAACTCAAACCATCAGCAATAATGGTAGCCTTATTATAAAATACTTCGCGCTCAATTAATTTATCTGCAATAAAGGCAACCAGGGCTTCGCCGCGTTTTTCGCGTAATAAGGGCCGTTCTCCTTTTTCATTTTCCAACCTCTCGGCCAAAGTTTTGGGTGACAATTTGATATAGATAGTTTTGCCATGAGCGTTCATCCAATCCATATTATCAAAAAAACAAGGTAGGCCGCCGCCGGTTGAGATAACTACCCGTTCAGGGTAAGCCGTTTGTTTTAAAACCTCCGATTCCAGTTTACGGAATGCATCCTCACCAAATTTTTTAAAGTAGTCCGCAATAGTCATCCCTTCGTTTGCTTCAAGAATATGGTCGAGATCCATAAATTGATAACCCAGCCGGGCCGACAGCTTACGACCCAAAGTAGTTTTCCCGCAACCCATAAAGCCGACAAGAAATATCAGCTCAGAATTCCCAGAATCCGACTTTGAACTATTTACCGACAATTTATTTTCTTCAGCACTCATAAAATATTAACCAAAATTCTACTATGGTCTATGGTCCATCGACCATGGACTGCTCCACATAAACTACACCAGCTTCACCCTCGGGTCAACCCAAACATAAATTAAATCCACCAAAATACTGATCACCACAAAAATAAAAGCAATAAACAGTATCGATCCCATAATTACCGGGAAATCTGACATTTCCAGGGCATCAACCGTAGTTTTACCCAGCCCGTTATAGCCAAAAACATATTCCACAAAAAACGAACCGGCCAGCAGCGAAGCAAACCAGTTGGCAATTGCCGTAATAACCGGATTAATAGCATTTTTTAAGGCATGGCGATAAATGATAGCATTATTACTTAAACCTTTAGCCTTTGCTGTACGAATGTAATCTTGCCCTAACACATCCAGCATAGCATTTCGGGTGAGCTGAACGATGATGGCAAGCGGCCGTAACCCTAAAGTAACCATCGGCAATATCAAATTTCGCCACGTAATTACTTCGCCTTTAAAAGGATCATAACTATATAAGCTGCCCGACATATTTAACCCCGTGTATTTACTGAGCTCAAACCCAAATATCCAGGCAATGATGATCCCCGCAAAAAAAGAAGGTGCCGATACGCCCAAGGTTGAAAAGCCGATTGCCAGCTTATCTATCCACGTGTTTTGGTTAACCGCACATTGCACGCCCAAATAAACACCGATCACCATTGCAAACAACATGGCGCTGGTGGCCAGTACGAGGGTATTGGGTATTACTTCCAGCAAAAGCGAGGCAACTTCTCGATGTGTCTGGTACGAGCGCCGCAGATAGGGCCATTTTAGCGCGACCACCTTATCGCTCATAACCGGGAATAGCTTAACATAGTGATAGCGCTGCTGTTCTTCTTTGGTATTCAAATGAATCCCTATCGGCGAAAGGTCATTGATATAATAAACGAACTGTACAGGTATGGGCTTATCCAAACCAAACTCTTTACGGATAGCCTGTAACGACTGCACATCGGCACGCTGGCCTTGCGTCATCCGCGCCGGATCGACTGGTAAAATATTAAACAAAAAAAACACCACAACTACCACTCCCAGCATCACCGCCAGGCCGTAAAATAATTTGCGTATGAGGTAGCGGATCATTTATTGCTGAAAATATTTCTTTACCAATTCGTCATATTTCGGAATGGAATGATAGTGCCATTTATTGATTATCGTTCCGTTTTTAAGCAGCAATATACCCGGATTGGCCCTCACCATTGTTTTTAAAGGCACCCCATCGGCATAAAATATCTCGCTCAATAAATGGTGTTTTTTGCTAAACGCCTGCGCATCCTGTGCCGAATTGGAAGTAAGCAATACCGTGCGCGTATTATAACCCTGGCTCAGGTTTAACGCCAGCGCATTTAACCGGTTGATTGCGTCTTCATCTGTTTTACTGAGGTCATAAGCAACAATTATGATATTATAAAACGGGTTTGACAGTAACTCTTTGGTATAGTCATTTCCCTGTGCATCCTGTATGGCGAGGTCGCGTATCTTGGGTGTAAAGCCCAATTTCACAAGACGGCTCTCAGGGTCACCAACAATCTGCCAGTTATTATCCTTCCAAATATTACTTTTCAGGTAGTCCGTGTTATTCATCACCTTTTGAGCACCTGTTTTTTTGTTTTTAAGGTGATAGGTAAGTTCAAACTCATCTGGTTTTGCGCCGGGTGGTGTTTTCATCTCATCTAAAATGTTGGCACCTATTTTATACGGCAAAAAATCGATAACCGGTAAAAAATTATAGGTGTAGGTGCCGACACCCAAAGAAATTACCGCGGCTATAATTAATAACCTGTCACCTTGTTTGGCTGTGAAGATCGGCTTGATTCGCTTTCGGTTAATAAACAATACTACTATCAATAACAGCAACACTAAATCCTTGCAAAACGATTGCCATGGCGTTAGCGGGATGGCATCGCCAAAGCAGCCGCAGCTTTGAACAACCTTAAAATAAGCTGAATAAAAAGTTAGAAAGGCGAAAAAGATGATAAGCAGTAATAAGCCCCATGCAACCGAAACCGTCCGTACGCCAATCAACAAGGCGAAGCCAAGTAACATTTCGAGCGCGCATAGTACGATGGCGATACTAAGCGCAAATCCGTTTAAAAAAGTAATATGGAATACTTCGAAATATTCTTCCAGTTTATACGAAAAACCAAGCGGATCATTTGCTTTAATGAGTCCCGAAAATATAAAAAGCAGCCCCACAAATATCCTGGCTGCCCACACCCATCGTAAGTTTGATTTATTGTTAAATTTGGTTTCCATTTACTCTTTAAAGGTTGTAATGTTGTAAAGTTGAAAGGTTGTAAAGTTGGCATTGTATGAAGTTTAGAAAGAACACTGTAAACTTATCTTCCCTCTTTAGTAACAAATAACATTTCAACTTTACAACATTTCAACATTGAAACTATCCGTGGCTAAAGATACATTTTTTCAGAAAAAGGCTACCTTAAATGCAGGGGGCAAGCTTATAGATTTAAGCAGCCCGAAAGTAATGGGCATTATCAACCTAACGCCCGATTCTTTTTATGCCGGAAGCCGGAAGCCGGATATTGATAGCGCGCTTCGCCTGGCTGAAAAAATGCTGACTGAAGGCGCCGCTTTGCTTGACCTTGGAGCGTATTCGTCGCGTCCGGATGCGGAAGATATTTCCGTACAGGAGGAAACTGACAGGCTGTTACCGGTTGTAGAAGCTATAGTGAGCCGTTTCCGGGATTCGATTTTATCTGTTGATACTTTCCGGTCGCCTGTCGCAGTAGCAGCCATCGGCGCGGGGGCACATATTATTAATGATATATCGGGCGGGCAATTAGATCCGGAAATGTTTGCTACCGTAGCAGAGTTACAGGTGCCCTACATATTAATGCACATGAAAGGAAGCCCGCAAACTATGAAACAGGAGGCTCACTATGAAGATGTGTTTGCCGAAGTGTTTGATTATTTTGTTGATCGTTACCAAAAGTTAAAACTGCTTGGCGTGAAAGATGTAATTATTGATCCGGGCTTTGGCTTTGCGAAAAAAGCTGAACATAGCTATGCTTTGATGAGTCGGCTGCAGGACTTTAATGCGCTGCAACTTCCCATACTGGCAGGTGTGTCGCGAAAATCGATGATCTACCGCTTTTTGAAAGTTACAGCCGACGAAGCCTTAAATGGAACTACCATCTTAAATACCATCGCATTAACAAAAGGAGCAAATATATTAAGGGTGCACGACGTAAAAGAAGCCGTTGAAGCGGTGAAGATTTGGGAAAGGTGCACATGACAAACACCCTGTTTAACATATAATACCTTGAACCGCTTTATTTGTTAAATTTGCAGCCTCGCAATGAAATTTAACTTAACTGCACAAGATCCGCTCTCAAAGGCCCGGGCCGGCGAAATTGTTACCGATCACGGAACTATACAAACACCCATATTTATGCCCGTTGGCACTGCCGGAACGGTTAAGGCCGTGCATCAGCACGAGCTAAAAAATGATATACACGCGCAGATTATATTAGGCAATACCTATCACCTATACCTGAGGCCCGGATTAGACACCCTTGAAAAAGCAGGCGGCCTTCATCGCTTCAATGGTTGGGATGGGCCAATTTTAACCGATAGCGGCGGCTACCAGGTTTATTCACTCACCGAAGTTAGAAAAATCAAGGAAGAGGGTGTCACCTTCCGCTCACATATTGATGGCTCAAAACACCTGTTTACACCAGAGGGCGTTATGGACATTCAGCGTACTATTGGTGCCGACATCATTATGGCCTTTGACGAATGTACACCGTACCCTTGTGAGTATGGTTATGCAAAAAGATCAATTGAGATGACCCATCGCTGGCTTAAACGCTGCTGTGACCAATTTGACAGCACGCAACCAAAATACGGATATAGCCAAACCTTATTCCCTATAGTACAGGGATCTGTGTATAAAGACCTTCGTGTTAGATCGGCTGAAGTAATAGCCTCTTATGAGCGCGAGGGGAATGCAATCGGTGGCCTTTCTGTTGGTGAACCTGCGGAAGAAATGTACGCCATGACCGAAGTTGTATGCAATATATTACCTGAGCAAAAACCGCGTTACTTAATGGGTGTAGGCACACCTGTTAATATATTGGAAAATATTGCGTTAGGAATTGATATGTTTGATTGCGTAATGCCAACTCGTAACGCCCGCAATGGTATGCTTTTCACAAAAGATGGTATAATCAATATCAAAAATGAGAAATGGAAAAACGATTTTTCGGCCATAGAAGCCGATAGCGACCTGTTTACGGATAAAGCATATAACAAAGCATACCTGCGTCATTTAATCCATTCGGGAGAGATTTTGGGTGCGCAGATAGCTACCTTGCATAACCTGCATTTTTATCTTTGGCTGGTGAAACAAGCAAGGGAAAAAATTATATCCGGCGAATTTTACGACTGGAAAAAAATTATGGTTAACAGATTGGGGCAAAGATTATAAATGAGCGCTTTTTTAAACAGGCATTTGAAGGTTATTGACCGGTATATTATAAAAAAATACCTGGGCACATTCCTGTTTACTCTTGGGATATTTGTGGTAGTAACTGTTGTGTTCGATGTATCGGAGCACCTGGATAATTTCTTAAAAAATCACTCTTCTCTAAAAGAGATAGCATTTAAATATTATGCGGGTTTTATACCTTTTTATATTAACATGCTGTCGCCGCTTATCAATTTTCTGGCGGTTATTTTCTTTACCGCGAAAATGGCTAACCAAACCGAAATAGTTCCGATTTTAAGCGGTAAAGTTAGTTTCAACAGATTTTTGCGGCCTTATTTTATCTGTGCCACATTGATATTTGTAGTATCACTTTTCGCGAACATTTATCTTATACCTTTTACCAATAAACTAAAAATTGACTTTGAGAATTCTCACCAATTTAATGCTGACGACCCGACAAAAAGCGAAGTTCACATACAATTGGACAAACATACGTTTGTATATCTGCAATCATACGATGCTACTATTCACACTGGCTACCAGTTTGTACTGGAGAAATTTGACGACGACCGGTTAAGGGAAAAATTGGTCGCAAATACAATTTCTTATGATTCATTAAAAAAAATATGGTCTATCAAAGGCTACTCTATTAAATATGTAAACGGGCTGCGGGAAAAATGGGTCGACAGTGTTGGCAAGCAAAAAGATACCGTTTTAGATATGCGGCCAACCGACTTTATAGTATACGACAACGTTTACACAGCAATGTCGACGCACGATTTAAATAATAACATAAAAAAGGAAGAGATAAGGGGAACCGGCGCATTAAAAGATATGTTGTATGAAAAATACCGGCGTTTTGTTTATCCGTTATCATCATTCGTCCTTACTTTAATAGGCGTTGCAATGTCGTCCCGAAAGGTTCGCGGAGGGATAGGACTGCCCCTGGGGATCGGAATTTTCCTTTGTTTCACCTATATTGTTGTTGATAAATTTGCGCTGGTATTTGCGGTTAAGGGAAGTATGCCGCCGCTGTTAGCCGTATGCATGCCGAATGCGCTGTTCGGAATAGTCGGTTATTACCTGCTTTTAAAAGCACCTAAGTAATGGAAGGCGACGCTACATCTGTAACCGGCGGACTAAATAAAAACCTCATCATACTGCACTTTACTGTTTTTATCTGGGGCTTTACAGGGATACTCGGTACCCTCATTACCATATCCGCCGTTAACCTTGTTTGGTACCGGGTGCTAATTGCCGGCCTCTCATTATTCCTCTATTTTAAATTTAGTAAAAAGGATTTCAGGGTCGATTTAGAAACTTTTTTAAAGCTGGCTTTTACCGGCGTTTTGGTAGGTGGCCACTGGATATTATTTTTTGCTTCCATTAAATTATCAACTGTTGCCGTTACCCTGGTTTGCTTATCGTCTATCACATTGTTCACAGCAATTTTTGAGCCGCTGATTAATAGAAAGCCGATATCAAAACTAGAAATTTTATCAGGGCTGCTAATCATAACAGGTATTTCTTTAATTTTCAAATTCGAAAGTCGATACACTAAGGGAATAATAATCGGGCTACTAAGTGCTATTTGCGCCAGCCTGTTTTCAATCATCAATTCAAAACACATTCAAAAAAACGAGGCTCCTGTAATTGCTTTTTATGAATTATTGGGTGCATTTTTTTGGATCACCGTTTATATGCTGCTTATCCACGGCTTCGATAGTTCCATGATTCTAAAGAAAGCCGACATCGGTTACTTGTTAATCCTGGGCACGGTTTGCACTTCACTTGCCTATGTTGCGGGGGTATCTGTAATGCGTGAACTTTCCGCATTCAGGGTTGCACTAATTACCAACCTCGAGCCGGTTTATGGTATACTCATGGCATTTTTGTTTTTCAACGATATGAAGAAAATGACCGCCGGTTTTTGGGTTGGTGCAGTAATTATCTTATCAACCATCTTTCTCTATCCCGTTGCGCAAAAGCAAATAATCCGCCGCAAAAAAACGCGGTAACTACAAAACTGCTATTAAATCCACCTTTCAGCAGTGAGATCAATGTATTTCATTGACGATCCATGGGGTGGGGGACAAGTTAAATCGACTCGCTTTAAGCGCCTGTACGACATTATTTATTTGAATGATGACGAAGTATCCTCCGATATATTTTCGTGCGGCCGATGGAATTTATCCAATCAGTTAAAGTGTATCGAATTGAATTTACCACCATTGATAAATACAGAGAATTATACAGCAAATTATCCGAAAATTTAAATCAAAATTACTTTCACTATTATAATCATATACTACATATAATATTTATAATCAGATATTTATATAGATTATAAAAATAAACAGTTCAGTTAAAATGTATTATTAAAATTGATAAAAACTAAAAATATTAGTATTTTATAGCACAACGGAATTTAATTAATCATAAAAATTTAATAATCAGATAGTTATACACCAAATTATCAATAATAAATTTACAATAGTCGATTTACTAAAAAAATAGAACTAAGTGTTCCCAAGTAGCCAAATAATTTTCAGGGAAAATGATCCGTTTTTAAGTAGTGTGCAAGGTCGTAGTAAAAAACATGTTTCTGGTCCGACACTCAAAGCAGTTTAATTAAGCGAAGGATCCGGGAATCTCTATCATATATTCCGGATTGAGTGCAGAAAAGCAACCCCTAAAAATTAATATGATTGAAGCAGAATTAAGATTAAGTAACAGCTGAACCTTCAAAGGACTATCAATTATAAAACATCAAAGAAACACGACAATAGTGTTTCATTAGTTAAGTGATTACCTCGCCCCTTTTCCGGTGCGGTGTTCAGGAAATTTAAATTGATTTTTATTACAAATTTAAAAACCGCATATTGTATTAAATGTTTAACTGAATCGCCATGCGAATAAAAACAATTGTCATTATAGCCATCACCATACTACTTACCGTAGTACTGATGCAAAACACTGAAAAGGATTATCTATATTTCTTATGGGCTACTTTCAGAATGTCAAAACTACTCATACTCGCTATTGTAGCTGTGATTGCATTTGTTTTGGGTTACCTGGTTGGCAAGCCAAAAAGAGTTAAAATTTTAGGTAGTGATTTAGGCCATCCAGAATCCGACAAGGAAACCACTAATACACTAAGTAACGAAGATAAAGATTACATCAGCTAAACTTATGGAAAAGAATATTGGTTTTATAGGGCTTGGAAGCATGGGCATTAATATGGCCAAAAATCTGATAAAGGAGGGTTACCACCTGCAGATTTATAACCGCACTATTTCAAAAGCCGATGAGCTGTATCAAGCATCGGTAACCGTCTGCAAAACTCCCGCCGAAGCAGCCAAAGGGGTTCATGCTGTTATAACGATGCTGTCGGAAGATGAAGTATTAAAAGAGTCAGTTTTAGGCGAAGACGGCATTTTAAAAACGTTGCAGCAAAATGCTGTACATATTTCTATGAGCACCATATCACCTGATACAGCACGGTTGCTTGCTGACAAACACCAGGAGGCAGGCAACCTGTATCTTGCAGCCCCGGTTTTTGGCAGGCCAGAAGCTGCTGCTGCAAAAAAATTGTTTATATGTACTTCGGGAGATAAACAGGCTAAAGAAATAGCAAAGCCGATACTGGAAAGTTTAGGCCAGGGGATTTTTGATTTTGGTGAGGTCGTGGGCAGCGCTAATGTTCTAAAAATCGCCGGCAACTTTATGATCATGGCCTCACTCGAAATAATGGCTGAAGCGTTTACCCTTGCAGAAAAAAATGGATTGGACAGGTTAAAGGTGGCAGAGTTTTTTGGTGCTACGTTGTTTAACGCGCCCATTTACCAAAATTACGGAAGGTTGATAGCCAATAAACAATATGAACAAGTAGGCTTTAAATCGAAATTAGGCTATAAGGACGCACGCCTGGCATTTAAACTATCGCAGCAAAGCGAAACACCAATGCCGGTAGCAACAGTCGTTCACAACCGTCTTTTGGCCTCCGTAGCCAAAGGCTGGGGCGACCGCGATTGGGTTGAAGGCGTAGGTCGGGGCGTTTCCGAAGATGCAGGGGTTTAGAATTTACGATTTCAGATTTATGATTAGCACAATCAACAAATCGTAAATCTGAAATCTAAATTCTTAAATCCATAAAGACTTGGTTGTCCATTTCAAGTTCACTTAAATCCGGCGTTTCATTAAATATTCCAAAAACTGAAGCCCCGCTCCCGCTCATACTGGCATATAATGCACCGGCTTCATATAGCGCCGCTTTAACGCCCCGTATCTCTATATGGTTTTTAAAAACTGATTCCTCGAAGTCGTTCTTGATAAACTTCTTCCATTCTTCAATGGGCTTATAAATTAATTCAAGCAACGACTGTTTTACAGGCGCCGGTTTTACACCCCTATAGGCTTCAGAAGTGGAAACATGCACGGGCGGCATAACCAATACGATTTTATAATTGGAGAGATCGAGCTTTATCGGTTCAAACTCATCGCCCTTATCGAATGCGAAAACCGGTTTATTTTCGATAAAGAAGGCACAATCTGCTCCCAATTGCCGCGCATAGTCGGTCATTTCGTCGCCTGATAGACCTAAATCAAATTTTTCATTCACAAGCTTTATAAAAAAAGCCGCATCCGCCGATCCGCCGCCCAGCCCCGCCCCTATCGGGATGTTTTTATGCAGGTGAATTTTTATTGGCGGCAAATCAAAGTCCTTTTTTAGCAGGTGATATCCTTTAATACAAAGGTTATCTTCCGTTCTTCCGGGAATTTCCAAACCTGTTGACGTAAAGCTTAATTTATCAGAAACAACGATTTCGAGCGCGTCATTTATTTTTACCGGATAAAAAATGGTTTCTAAATTATGGTAACCGTCCGTCCGGCGTTCGGTAATATTAAGACCTATATTAATTTTGGCGTTTGGGAAGCTGATCATTTTTAAGTTGAGTTGATTAAGTTGGATAGGTTAGACTGAGTTAGCTTGAATTGATAAAATGAATAAGATCGTGAATCCCCCCTACTCTTCTATCCCCACTTCCTTTAATCTTTCCCGCAAAGTTATTATGTTCCCGTGATTAAGAATGATTAACAAACTTGTATTTTTACACATAGTTAGGATACCCCGGATGGATTATTTTTATTTGTAGATAAATTAGTTGGAAAGTTAATTAAGAAAGCCATTTATCCCTATTCAAATAACTCATCCAACCCAATCAACCAAAAATGAAACAGTACCTCGATCTGATGAACCACGTAATGAAAACCGGCGCGCAAAAGCACGATCGCACCGGCACAGGTACGCTTAGTGTTTTTGGTTACCAGATGCGTTTTAATTTGAAGGACGGTTTTCCGATGATCACCACCAAAAAACTTCACCTGAAATCTATTGTTCATGAGCTCATCTGGTTTTTAAGCGGCGATACCAATATCAAATATTTAAAGGATAATGGCGTGCGGATATGGGACGAATGGGCCGACGCGGAAGGTAACCTGGGCCCTGTTTATGGTTATCAATGGCGCTCGTGGCCAAAGCCGGATGGCGGCCATATCGACCAAATAACACAGGTGGTGAACCAGATCAAAAACAACCCCGATTCACGCCGCATGATTGTTTCGGCATGGAATGTGGCGGATGTTAACCAAATGGCTTTGCCACCCTGCCATAGCTTGTTTCAGTTTTATGTTGAACCCCCTAACCCCCTGAAGGGGGAATTGAAGGGTAAGCTTTCATGCCAGCTATATCAACGCAGTGCTGATATTTTTCTCGGGGTGCCTTTTAATATTGCCTCATACGCTCTCTTAACCATGATGATGGCGCAGGTTTGCGACTTGGACTATGGAGATTTCATTCACACATTCGGCGATGCACATTTGTACAACAACCACCTGGAGCAGGCGCAACTACAGTTAAGCCGCGAACCAAGACCATTGCCTACCATGAAAATAAACCCTGAAGTGAAAGATATATTTCAGTTTAGGTTTGAAGATTTTACCCTGGAAAACTATGACCCATGGCCGCATATTAAGGCAGCAGTAGCGGTATAAGGATTTTGTTATTGTAATTTGTAAATTTGTATATGACTACTATACAATTAAAAACTGAAATACAAAAAATATTGGACCAGGTACCGGAAAATGTATTGCCTGAAATATTGATTTATTTAAAGGAAATTCAACATCAATCGCCTAATCGGGTTAAATTGAGCAATAATTTAAAAAAAATTCTTTCTGAAGACAAAGAACTTTTCGAAAAACTTGCGAAATGATTGACCCCGTCACTGTTGAAAAAATCCATAATATTCTTATTGACAGGTTTGGGGGTAGCAAGGGGCTAAGAGATAAAGGTTCATTAATGGCCGCTTTAGCAAGGCCATATGCGACTTTCGACCAAAATGAATTATATCCAACCCCTGCGGAAAAAGCCGCGGCAATTTTTGAAAGTGTTATAATTAATCATCCTTTCATCGATGGCAATAAACGACTAGCTTACTTATTAATGAGATTGACATTACTTGAATCCAATTATGATATTTCGGCCTCTCAAAGTGAAAAGTATGAAATGACAATTGCTGCCAGTAAAGGAGATTTGAAAATAGAGGAAATAAAACTCTGGATAAGAAAAAAACTTATACAAGTCGCCCAATGATCAAAACAATAGTAGTAGCCATCTCAGAAAACCATGTAATCGGAAAAGATAACAAGTTGCTTTGGTACATGCCTGCCGATTTAAAGCATTTTAAAGATATTACCACGGGCCACACGGTTATTATGGGCCGTAAAACTTACGATTCCGTTGGTAAGCCTCTTCCACGGCGCAGAAATATAATTATTACACGCAAGCCGATAGCCATAGAGGGCTGCGAGGTAGTGAACTCTATCGAAGCTGCGCTCGCTCTATGCGCCGGTGAAGTCGAAGTATTTATAGTTGGTGGCGCAGAGATTTATAAACAGTCTATTAGACTTACCGATCGTATCTATCTTACCATTATTCATAAAGAATTTGATGGCGATACCTTTTTCCAGCAGGTGATCGCTGTTGCGGTCTTCCTGGC
>CAZZUU010000051.1:14049-14992 GCA_964657275.1 uncultured Mucilaginibacter sp.
GCGATACCTTTTTTCCCGAAATTGATAAAGGAAAATGGAAAGAAGTTTTCCGCGAAGACCATCAGCCCGACGATAAAAACCCGCTCCCCTACTCTTTTATTACCTTGGAGAGAATTTAAATTATAGGGATCTCTGCATTGCTCTAAAATATCGCTTCCGCAATCCTTTTAGTAGGCCCTGCATTGCTCATCGTATAAAAATGCAGCACCGGAACTCCAAACTTGATCAGCTCTTTACATTGGTTAATCATCCATTCAATACCCGCATCTTTTACATCTTTTTCAGACTTGCAGCCATTGATCAGATCGCAAAGATCATCCGGCATATCAATGTGAAATGTTTTAGACAGGTTTACCAATTGTTTTGAAGTGGTTATCGGTTTTAAGCCCGGTATGATCGGCACATTTATTCCTTCGGCGCGGCAGTTGTTTACAAAATCAAAATACTTTTGGTTGTCGAAAAACATCTGGGTAACTATAAATCCGGCGCCCATGTCTACCTTTTGTTTAAGATATTTAAAATCGCTCTTCAAATTCGGCGCTTCAAAATGCTTTTCGGGATAACCTGCCACACCGATGCAGAAATCGGTTTTTAAATTATTGCCGCTATTTTCATGCAAATAAACTCCGTTGTTCATGTTTACAACCTGTTGCAGCAAGTCCGTAGCGTAACAGTGTCCGTTGGGCGTAGGCACAAATGAACCATCCCCCAAACGGGCGTCACCGCGCAGCACTAACACATTTTCAATACCTAAAAATTGCAGATCTATCAGGCCGTTTTCCGTTTCATCCTTAGTAAAACCACCACATAAAAGGTGTGGCACGGTATCTACTTTGTATTTGTTCATAATAGCCGCACAAATAGCAATTGTACCTGGCCGCTTCCTGTAGCTAACTTTTTCCAACAGTCCATTCTCATGCTGTTTATAAATAAAATCCTCCCT